>NZ_KV804698.1:0-75433 GCF_001811425.1 Peptoniphilus sp. HMSC062D09
AATTACAAAATCTGTTGACAAAACAACTTACGAAAAAGCTGGCGATGTTTTAACTTATAAAGTTACAGTAACAAACACTGGTGAAAAGAAGTTAGAAAATTTAGTTCTTACAGATTCGTTAGTTACTATTACAGATAACACATTTACTTTAAATGTAAATGAATCAAAAGAATTCATATACACTTATAAAGTTACAGAAGCTGATGTTATAGCGAAGAAAGTTACAAACACAGCAACAGTAACTTTGGATAAAGATTCTAAAACAGCAAGTACGACATCAACACTAAAAGAAGACAAACCAAAGCCACCTGTTACTAATATTATTACAGAATATGTGGATATTTATGGCAATGAGTTAATTCCTTCAAAGGATGGTGACCAACCTGTTGAAGTTATTCCTGGTTATGAATTTATTGAAACTAGAAGGACTGAAAAGGTCGTAAGTCATATTTATAAAAAAATTGAAAGAGAAGATCCTAATCCATGGTTCCCTCTATTCCCAAGAGTGGAAAGAAAGGAAAAGGTGGAAACAATATCTGTCAATGCTGTTGTTCCTGAAAAGACTTTGTTAAACAAAGAGGACCACAAGGCTTATATGTTTGGTTATCCAGACTGGACTTTCCTTCCTAACAACAACATGACAAGGGCAGAAGTTACTGCTATGTTTGCAAGACTTCTAAAGAATTATCCAAGCACGAATGTTAAATATAATTTGCCATACAGCGATGTATTTGAAGGCGACTGGTACTATCCAGCAGTGGGCTTCATGACTGAAAATAATATTATCAAGGGTTATGAAGATGGCACTTTCAGACCAAACGCTCCTATCACTAGGGCAGAATTTGCCACTATCGCATCAAAATTTGATGAAATTCTTGGCGGCGATGTCAAGGGATTTTATGATGTGCCAGCAAGCCACTGGGCTTTAAAATATATTAACTCAGCTTATGAGAGAGGTTGGGTAACTGGTTACGAAGACGGAAGCTTTAGACCAGATAGATTTATCACTAGGGCAGAAGTTGTAACTGTAACTAACAAGATGTTAATCAGATATGCTGATGTTGATTATGTGAGAGCTCACAGGGATCTTTTGATCAACTTCAAGGACCTAGACGAATCTCACTGGGCATATTTTAACATTATGGAAGCTACTCATGGACACGACTTCATGAGAAAGGCTAATGGCAAGGACGAAACTTGGGAAAGGTTAAATGGCGAAGCCTTTATCTTCCCAGACTTGAGATATGAAGAAAGATAATTTAACAAATTAGGAGAATGATATGAAAAGAAGTTTAAGTTTATTATTGGCATTGGTTATGCTAATAGGAATTTTACCATTTCAAGTTTTTGCAGATGTTGAGTCTGCAGAACTTGAAACTAAAATAGAAGAGATAGAAGAAGGGGCTGAGGAAAAAAGTCCTCTAGTTCAAGAAGAAAAAGAAAAAGAAGAAGATGAGCTACAAATTGGTGACGAGATAAAAGGAGCACCTCTTGGAGCAGAGCCTAATGTTACTCTTGTAGGTCAATGGGTAAATGAGTCAACAACAAAGGAAGACACTCCAAAACACTATGAACTTACAGATAAGATTGGATATGAATTGTTTAATAGTGGTTTATTAAGAGGAAAAGCAAAGCAATTTTTAGGCTGGTCTGATAAGGCTCCTGTTGGCAATGGAGTTTTAGCAGAAGGTGCAAAATTATTTTCACCAGAAGATACAATTGCAGATGTTTTTGGAAGTTCTATACCAAAAGATGCTAAAATTTATGCTGTTTATTATGAAATAAATAAGCCTTATGGAGATCCATTGCCTACAAATCCAGTTGCTTTATTAGTTCCAGGTCAATTAGCTACTGAAATTAAAGATAGAATAAATGATAATAAGGTAATGATTGATGAGAGTTTAAAAGCTGAAGATATTTTGAAGGGTACTGATAACTACAGTGCTGATGGTGTCATTATTGACAAGTACAAAAAAACAGATGACGATAAGACAATTAACGAAGTAGTTTTAAACTCTGAGCTTGAGATGGATTGGGTAGCTGCAATGCTTGCATATAAAAATATAGCGGGATCTAATCAGATATTACCAATTTTAAGTCGTGATTATGGAGAAAGATTTGAAAATAATGACTTTCCAACTGACGAAGGCAAGGCTGCTGGCTACACTCATGTTGATTTAAACATGGACTTTGGCAAAGACGAAGGACTTGTAGTTCCTGATCAATTATTCTTAGAGTTTAAGAGTTACTCATGGAGACCACTTTATGCTTTTGGCTTCAAGGATGACGGAACAAAAGATGTATTGAATGGATTGGATGACTATAAAGATTTAGTAAGTAACAGTGATCCAAGAACGAAATTCAGTGTTAAAACTAAGTATAAAGCTGCAGATGGTAAAGATAAAAATTACAGAAAGATTACTATTAGAGTTATACTAAGACAATGGGATCCAAATGATAAGAATACAAATCGTGGTTTTACAGGAGAAAGAATTCCTGAATTTTCTATTCCAAAGGGACCTCAAGGAACTGTAGCAAGTGAAATTTTATCCAATATGACTTTAAGAGTATTAGGCTCTGCAGATGGTATTGAAAATAAAAATATAGTCAGAATAACAGATGCAAGAGCAAATGAACTTGCTAATAGTGAAGGAAAAGAAAATATCACTATAACAGGATCTATTAAGGGATATATGCTTTCATCTCTAGGCACACAACAAGTTGGAAAATTCAAAATTCCACTAGAGTCTGATGCAGAAATTAATGAGATAAAGGCTAACGAGCTTAAATTATCCTATGTTCACAAAAAGGAAGAACCAAACCCAATTGAAAAAGTTGTTTTAACTCTTGATGAAAATCATTTTGATGGAAAAATCCTTACTCACGAGCTTGACAAGTGCGAAGAAGTTGGAAAATATTTATACAATCCAAGTCGTGAAGGCTACATCTTCCGCGGCTGGAACACTAAATCTGACGGCAGTGGCGACTTTGTAAAGGCAAGTGATTTGATTTGTGAAAGCAAAACAATTTATGCAATTTGGGAAAAGGAAGCTGTAGAACATCACCACGAATATGTGCCAACTCTACCTGTTTACGCAGATGCTAAAAAGGATAATGTGAGACCAAGTGAAAGTCATAGCGCCTACATCTTTGGCTACGAAGACAAGTCTGTGAGAGCAAATAATAACTTAACTCGTGCTGAAGCTGCTGCCATGGTAACAAGACTTGCCAAGCTAGACTTATCTAACAAGGCTAAGGCAGACTACAAGGACCTTCAAGACAAGGCATGGTACTTGCCATACATCAACGCCGCTTTAAAGGCAGACATGATTGATGCTGATGGTGAAAATTTGAGACCTAATGACAAGATTACAAGGGCAGAATTTGCCAAGATGCTTGCTGCCATTGACAAGGAAAATGATTATGTTTCAAAGTTTGAAGATGTAAAGGGTCACAAGTACGAAAAGGAAATCAACAAGATTGACGGCAACAAGAGAATTGCAGGTTACGAAGATGGAACTTTCAGACCAGATAATAACCTCACTCGTGCTGAAGCTGCTTCCTTCTTAAACAGGATGTTTAATAGGGTAGCTGACGATGCTGCTATTAGAAATCTTGAAGATTCTCTAGTTAAGTTTACTGATTTAAATAAGGGCGATTGGTTCTACTATGAAATTGTTGAAGCTGCAAATTCTCACGAACTTGTAAGAAGAGATGGTTCTGACAAGTACGATCGCCTATATGAATCTTGGCTAAGACTAATTGACAATGGTATTACTAGATAAGACCTAAAAATTTCTTAAATAATTTTATGCCAGGGCTTAGGCTCTGGTATTTTTTTGTTTTTATATTTTTTTGCATAGAAAAAGTGCAAGTTTTTCTTGCACTCTGTAAATTTTTTATTTAATTTTATAGACTCTCTAAATATTTTTTTACTTGGGGACCTACAAAGGCTTTGCCCTCTGTCAAGAGGATTGGTCTTTTTACTAGCATGCCGTCTGTGGAGAGGAGCTCAAAAATTTCTTCTTCAGTCATGTCCTTCTTCTTGTCCTTTAGTCCAAGCTCTCTATACCTCACGCCTGATGTGTTAAAAAGTTTAAAGATGTCAACTTCTGCAAGGTCCTTTATTTTTTTTAGTTCTTCAATAGAGAGAAGGTCCTTGTCGATTTCTCTGTAGTCGTAGGATATATTTTTTTCTTCCAATAATTTTTCTATATTTTTGCAAGTGCTACATCTTTTGTAGCCGATTAATGTGTTCATTTTCAGCCTCCTTTTAGTAATTTCATTATACTACAAAAAATTATAAAAAATTTTTAAAAATTTTTGCAAAAAGTGTTTACAAAATAATTTAGTGTGGTATAATGATAGTACCAAATAAGATTAACTTGTTGAAGTGAATAGAATTATTGTGAAGTTTCTTATTTGGCGAAACATGACAATTCCATCCAAGATCAGTAAAAATGTTTTTGATTTTTATTAATTTTACAAGTTTTGACTTAAAACGCCAAGACTTTTATATAAATCGAATAGTTTTTTATGGACGATAAAGAATTTTTAATAGTATAACTTTTAAAATAATTGATGGTAAATAGTTTGTTTAGATATTACTCTTAGTTTTTATATAAAGTGGTACGCAGACTTAGAGTTGGGAATGCGAGAATTATTAATTTTATATAAGGCTTTGGTAAAATAATAATTAAGGTGATAGTAGTGATTGAACCAAAAAGTTTAAGTTGGATGGAATTGGATATTTAAAAAGAATGTCATTTATTTAGAAAATAAAGGCATTCTTTTTTTATGTTCTTTTTAAGTTATAAGTTGCAAAATAAATTCGACACAAAAAAATTTTGCCACACAAATAAATTGCGACAGGAAAAAATTTTGCCACACAAATAAATTATATTTTTTTAAAATACAATTCATAAGATAAAATTTCAAAAGTCTCAAAAAATTTATATTTACATAAAAATTTGCAAGAAGTCACAAAAAAATCGCCACGACAAATTCGTGACGATTAATTTTTTATTTGTTTAAAATTTTTGCAGCCATTTCTTTTCCAAAGTCTATAAGCTTTTTCATTTCTTCTTCAGTTGCTGCACCTTGGATTTCTAGTTGTGTGTCAAGGACATCGTACTTGCCTTCTTCCATGTATTTCTTTAGGGTTTTAAGAGCACCGCCTGACCAGGAATAGGAGCCGAAAATTCCCCAATAATTATTTTTCATTCTTTGGTGAGAAACTTCTGTCATTAGATAATCCATTGGTGGGAACAAATTGTTGTCGTAAGAACATGATCCTATGATTACACCCTTGTATCTCCAAATGTCTGATAAAAGATAGGAGTTAGATGTCTTTGTGATGTCTCTAATCTTGATATTCTTAAGTCCGCCTTCAGAAAGTCCCCTTGCCACAGCTTCTGCCATCATTTCAGTATTTCCATACATTGAGCCGTAGATAACAACGCAGCCGTCAACAGTTTCTTGTTTAGCAAGAGATGTGTAGATGTCAATTATTTTCTTAGGATCTTCTCTCCAAATAGGACCGTGATCTGGACAAATTAACTGAATATCAAGGTCAGCTAATTTATTTAAAGCTTTAAGGGCTTGTGCTGCATATTTTCCAACTATATTTATAAAATATCTTGTTGTTTCTTCGTGATAGTGAGCGTCATATTCGATTTGATCGTCAAAAATTCCGCCATCAAGGGTTCCAAAGCCACCGAAAATATCTTGTGAGAAAAGTGTCTTTGTAGTTTCTTCATAGGCTACCATAGATTCTGGCCAGTGAACCATTGGAGTCATGTAAAAAGTATATTTTTTATCTCCTAGTTCTAGTGTTTCACCATCCTTAACTTCTATGATGTTGTCTGTAATTTCATAGAAATTATTTAGCATGGCAACAGCTTTTTTATTTGTAACAAGTTTTGCATCTGGATAGATTTCCAAAATTGATTTAATTGAAGAAGTGTGGTCTGGCTCCATGTGATTAATCATAATGTAGTCAATCTTTTCGCCTTCGCCAATTATTTCATTTATTTTTTGCACATAGGAATCAATTGTGTTTACTCTTACTAAGTCAAAAAGTACATTTTTTTCGCCCTTAACAAGAAAAGAGTTGTAAGCAACTCCCTTTGGAAGAGGCCACATTCCTTCAAATAGTTCAGTCTTTCTATCATTTGTGCCTATATAGTAAATGTCATTTTTAATAGGCACTGACAATAAATTTTCCATAAAATCCTCCTTATTTTTTAAAATTTTATTTTGACAAATTTTTTCACGAGTCTTTAAGTATTTTATTTAAGAAAGCTTTTTAATTTCACAAAAAGTCTTAATAAAATTCCAAAAAGTCATGTCTTTCGCCCTTTTCTTTAAATCCTAAGATTTGCTCCATATTTACATTTTCAGTTGCTCGAAGAATATTTATGTCTACATTTTTGTTTTCTTTTTTTAGTTCTTCGATTAAGTCCTTAATAAAAAATCTCTTGTTGCCAGACTTTTTCTTTGTCACAGTGCAGGCACAGTCAAGGGCAGATAGGCCCGTTGACTTCATAAAGCGAATGATTGCCTCTTCACGAACTAGATACATGGGTCTAATTAGTTCAAGTCCTTCAAAGTTTTGCGATTTTAATTTCGGCATCATAGTTTTGAAGTCGCCAGCATAAATTATATTTAAAAGAACAGTCTCTATGACATCGTCAAAGTGATGACCTAGGGCAAGCTTGTTGCAGCCAAGTTCCTGAGCCCTGTTGTATAAATTTCCGCGGCGCATTCTCGCGCACATATAGCAGGGAGATCCGCCCTCAGACATTTTTTCTGCAACGGAAAAAACATCAGACTCGTGAATCTTTACTGGTATGCCAAGCTTTTCGCAGTTGAACTCCAGCCTCTGTCTATTTTCAGGAAGGTATCCTGGGTCCATGGCTATAAACTCTAGGTCAAAGGGCACCTTGTTGTGTCTCTTTAATTCCTGCAAGAGTTTTGCAAGAGTGAGGGAGTCCTTGCCGCCAGAAATTGCAACGGCAATCTTGTCGCCAGGGCTTATTAGTTCGTATTTATTTACGCCTTGCACAAATTTTTTATATATGTCTCGTCTGTAAGTCTTTATAAGGGACCTTTCTATGTCCACAGTGCTTTTTATTGTTTCCAAAAAATTCCACCTTTACCAATCTAATCTTATTATAGCACAGTTAATTTTTATTTTTAATATAATAGGCTTTCTAGGTCAATTAAATATTTTTCTGCCAAAAAAATTTTTTGAGATTTATAAAAAAACATCTTATTTTAAAATAAAGGGCTAAAAATCATTAATTTTTCAAAAAATATTTATGATGTGATATAATTTATGTAATTAACTAATGGACTCTACTGAAGTAGAGAGAAGAAAAGGAAGTATAAAATGGTAAAGTATAATGTTAAGAAAAATTTCACCCTACTTGTGGATTTTTATGAATTAACAATGGCAAATGGATTTTTTAGAGAAGGTATGAGAGACAAGACTGTCATCTTCGATATGTTTTTTAGGGAAGTACCTGACAACGGTGAATACACAATTGTTGCTGGTCTAGAACAATTAATCGAGTACATGGAAAATCTCCACTTCTCTGAAGAAGACATAGAATTTTTGAGAGGCAAAAATATTTTTGACGAAGAGTTTTTAGATTATCTATATAATTTTGACTTTCAATGTGATGTCTGGGCTATGCCAGAGGGGACTCTCGCCTTTCCAGGTGAACCCCTAGTAACAGTTAGAGGTCCAGCTATGCAGGCACAAATGCTTGAGACTATGGTTCTCTTAACTTTAAATCATCAATCAATGATTGCCACAAAGGCATCTAGAATTGTAAAGCAAGCAAAGGGAAGACCTGTTGTTGAATTTGGATCAAGAAGGGCGCAAGGTTATTCTGCTGCAAACTTAGGTGCAAGGGCTGCCTACATTGGTGGCTGTGCAGGAACTGCCAACACTTTATCTGATAAGATGTTTGGCGTGCCAGCTCTTGGCACCATGGCACACTCTTGGGTTCAAATGTTTGACTCTGAACTTGAAGCCTTTAGGGCCTTTGCAAGAGTTTATCCAGACAACTGTCTCCTTTTAGTTGACACCTATGACACCCTAAAGGAAGGCATACCTAATGCCATAAAAGTTTTTGACGAAGAAGTCCTCCCTCGTGGATTTAGACCAAAGGGAATAAGAATTGACTCAGGAGACATCACTTACATCTCCAACAAGGCGAGAAAAATGCTTGACGATGCAGGCTATCCTGACGCACAAATTATGGCATCAAACTCTCTTGACGAGTACACTATAAGGACAATCCTCCACCAAGGGGCAAAGCTTGATTCCTTTGGAGTTGGGGAAAGACTTATTACATCAAAATCATCTCCAGTCTTTGGCGGAGTTTATAAATTAGTTGCAACTGTAAATGATGATGGAAAAATTATTCCAAAGATAAAAATTTCTGAAAATGTTGCGAAAATTACTACACCAGGCTTTAAGGAACTTTACAGATTTTATGAAAATGAAACAGGCAAGGCAATGGCAGATGTAATTGCCCTAAGGGATGAAGAAATTCCTGAAGACAATTATGAAATTTTCCACCCAGTTTACACTTGGAAGAGAAAAACCTTAACTGACTACACAGCCAAGAAGGTTCTAGTACAAATTTATGACAAGGGAAAACTCGTCTACAAGCTTCCAAGCCTTGAAGAGATAAAGAAAAAGGCAGAGAGAGAACTTGACACTCTTTGGGAAGAAACTAAGAGACTAGATAATCCAAACGAATACATCGTTGACTTGTCAGAAAAACTTTGGAAGGTTAAGGACGAACTTTTAAAGAAACACGGTAAAAATTAAAAAAATAGAAGGGAAGAAATATGCAGTATTACGGAAATGTTTTTAGACCGCCAAGTGAGGCAAGGTCTCTAATTATTCAGGCAACAGTGGGTTGCTCCCACAATTCTTGCACATTTTGCTACATGTATAAAGATGACGACTTTAGGATTAGACCTCTTGAAGACATAAAAAAGGATTTAATCGAAATGAGCTCCTATAAAGATTATTTCGAGAGAATTTTCTTGGCTGATGGAGATGCCCTAATTTTAAAGACAGAAGATTTAGTTGAGATTTTAAGAACTATAAAAGAATATTATCCCAATGTAAATAGAGTTTCTTCCTATGCGACAGCTCAGGACATTAACAGAAAGTCCCTTGAAGAATTAAAGACTCTTAGGGAAGAAGGACTTGAAATGCTCTACATTGGTTTTGAAACAGGCGACGAGGACCTCCTAAAAGAGATTCAAAAGGGCATTAGCTATGAGGAATATGTCACTGCAATGAAAAAGGCAAAGGAGGCAGGCTTTAAGACTTCTGTCACTATTATTGCAGGCCTTGGCGGAGTAGATGGCATAGAAAAAAATGCTATTGGAACTGCCAAACTTGTCTCTGAAACAAAGCCAGACTTCTTGGGATATCTCACAATGAGAATTTATAAGAACACTCCTCTTTATGCCGACTACATCTCTGGCAAATTTAAAATGCCAGATGCAGGCGAAATTTTAGAAGAGATGAAAATATTTTTGGAGCATGTGGATTCAGAAGGCACAGTCTTCAGGTCCAATCACGCATCAAACTATGTCCTACTTGCAGGTAACTTAAATGAAGATAGAGAGGCTCTAATAAAGTCCATTGAAAAAACTTTGAAAAAGAAAAACTTTAGACCTGATGTATTGAGAGGTTTCTAAATTGAGTAAAAAAGATTTAAAAAATAATGCAGCTTCAAAAAATGAAGAGGATTTAAAAAGAGAAGACCTTTCCAAACACCAAAATAGGGGTGTCATATCCTTTACCAAGGACGAAGATGAGAAGGCTCTTGCAGTAAATCCCATAAGATTTTTGCTTCCACTTGATTATAGCAAGGCGCCTCGTAAAGAGGAAAAACTTGAAATTGACTACAAGGAAAAAGATGAGCCATCCAACAAGGATTTTGAAATAATTATGGAAGTAAATCCAAGTAATTTTGAAGATGACAGGAAGAAAAAATTTAAGAAAAAAAATAATTTGCCAATGCTTTATGACAAAGAGAAGATGGAAGAGGAAACTATGGACATAATTGACGATTACGCCGACATCTTCACTAGGCAAATGAAGCTCATGATGGATTTTTCTGAAATTTACGTTAAGAGCATAAGTAGTATGCAAAAATCTTTTTTTGAAGACTATTTTAAATTATTTGACGACTTTTCAAAAAAATAGAGGAGAAATATGGAAGAAAAAAGAGAAGAAAGAAAAGAACTAGAAGAAATGGAAAAGACAAGCCTTCCTTTGAAAAAACTATCCTTTAAAAACGAAGTTTACAAGAAAGTTTTTTTACTGGGACTGGCACTTTTATTTGTCGCCTATTTATTTTTAAATAGCAAAAGTATTTTCAAAGGCTTTGGAGTCTTACTTGGTATATTGGCACCCTTCATACTTGGAGGAGTAATTGCCTTTATTATGAAAATACCTCTAAACTTTTTAGAGAGAAAAGTTTTTGACAAGATAAAAAATGAAAAATTCCAAAAGCACAAGAGGACAATTTCTATTGCAATTTCCTTTATATTTATAATACTTGTATTTTTCCTTATTACTGCAATAATTGTGCCACAGCTAATAAATTCCTTTGATGGACTTAGAAAGTCCCTTCCTAGCTTTTTACAAATGGCAATAGATAAGACTAGAGAGATACCTTACCTAAATAATTATTCTGACAAGTTGCAAAGTGAATATGATAATTTAAGTTGGAATGAAATATTTAATAGGATAAAGGGCTTTGTCACATCTAGTGACAAGTCATCACAAATACTTAATGGCGCACTTTCCACTGCATCAAGTATTTTAGGTGGACTTGTGTCCTTTATGCTTGCCCTAATTACATCAATTTACATTTTGGCAGATAAGGAAAGACTTGGCTATCAAGCTAGGAGAATTTGTTACTCTTTTTTCGATAACAATCTTGCAAATAAAATAATTCATGTATTTCATCTTCTTCACGAAAACTTTTTTGGCTTCATAAGGGGACAGCTTACAGTTTCAACTATTATAGGTATTGCGACCTTTGTGGCTTCCTTTGTTTTAAGGATACCCAATGCGGCAACTCTTGGGGTAATAGTTGGCGTCACAGATCTTATTCCAATTATTGGTCCCTTCCTTGGTGGAGCAATGTGCTTTATTATGATAGTAATAGAAGATTCCACAAAAGCTCTTATGTTTTTGGTCTTAATTGTAATTCTTCAACAACTTGAATCAAACTTAATTTATCCCAAAATTGTTGGAGACGAAGTTGGACTTCCATCACTTTGGACTCTTGTTGCCATTACACTTGGTGGATCTTTATTTGGAGTAGTGGGAATGTGGGCATTTATTCCACTGGCATCAACTCTTTATGAACTAATGAGAGAGTACACAAAATATAAAATCGACGAGAAAAATTTAGACTTAAGAATGAAAAAAATTTAAAAATAAAAAATAAACTGCTTGGAGAAAATATTCTCTAAGCAGTTTTTTCTTGGAAAATTTTAAATATAAATTATTTATTTTTTCTTCTTCTTATCTTTTTTGTCTTCTTCCTCTTCTTCTTCCTTACTATTTTCTTCTGCTTCCAAAATATTTCCTTCGCAGAACAAGTAAGTTCTCATTTGTTCGTCCCAGCCTTCTTGGTTGCGGCGAAGCCATTCAAGTGTCATCATTGCGTGTTCAATTTCTTCTTCAGCATTGTGCCACATGATTTCCTTTAATTCCTTGTCATCAGTTACTGCAACTCTTTGGTAGTACCAGTCAACTGCTTCGATTTCTTCTTTTAATGAATTAATCGCCCTAATAATTTCTCTTGATTTCTTTGTCATTTCCGCTGCGGGTTCATGATAATCGTTAGCCATAATATGCCTCCTTAAAACAAAAATACAATCGGCTATTAAAATTATAACCCTAAAATGTGGAAAATAAACAAAAAATTTGAAAGTTCTCCTTTTGGGGTATAATAAAAAAAGACAGAAAAGGAGAGATTGAAATGATAGAATTTAAAAATGTCAGTAAAATCTATCCCGGCAATCAGGTTGCAGCTGAAAATATAAATTTAAAATTTAAGGATGGAGAATTTATATGTTTTATTGGAGCCAGTGGATCGGGCAAGACAACTTGCATGAGAATGATCAACAGGATGAACGATATAACTAGCGGAGAAATTTTAATAAATGGCGTAAATATAAATGAAATGGATCCCGTTGACTTGAGAAGGCAAATTGGCTATGTAATTCAACAAATTGGACTTTTGCCACACATGACTGTCTATGACAATATTGTCCTTGTCCCCAGACTTTTGAAGTGGGACGAAGACAAACTAAGACCCATAGCAGAAAATTTAATCGAAAAAGTGGACCTTCCACTATCTTACTTAGATAAATATCCTTCAGAATTATCTGGAGGTCAACAACAAAGAATTGGTGTAATAAGAGCTCTTGCAGCAGACCAAGACATAATTTTAATGGACGAGCCCTTTGGTGCCCTTGACCCAATAACCAGAGACGCCCTACAAAAACTTGTGAAAAGACTACAAAAGGAAATGGGAAAGACCATAGTCTTTGTCTCTCACGACATGGACGAGGCACTTAGTCTTGCAGATAGAATTGTAATTATGAAAAAGGGTCATGTGGAACAATTTGACACACCAGAAAATATTTTGAAAAACCCAAAGAGCAAGTATGTGGAAGACATGCTTGGGGAAGAAAAGTTAAACGAAGCAAAGACATCTTATAGGACTGTGGAAACTATTATGCTTAAGGATCCAGTTTCCCTAACTTCAGATAGGTCAACCTACGATGCCCTAGCCCTTATGAGAAAGAGAAGAGTAGACACAATTTTTGTAACAGACGAAGAAAATCATCTACTTGGAGCAGTGGGTATGTTTGACATTGGACGATTTGGCAAGCACATCAAATCCCTTGATGAAGTTATGGAAAAGGTCTATGCCATAAGAGAAGACACTGTAATAATGAATGCCATTCGTGACATTTATAATTTGGACATAAAAAATCTTCCTGTAGTGGACTCTGAAAATAAGCTAGTTGGACTTGTAACTAGAGCCTCAGTAGTTGACACAATCTACACAAACCTTTGGGAAAATGAAGAGGAAGATGAAGTTGAAGAAATTTTTGAAGATGACAATTTATCTGAACTTATGAAGGACGCATCGGGAGAATCCTCTAAGAAGATAGGTGAAGATAATGCTTGATTTCTTAATGACTAATAGCACGGAGATCCTGTCAAAGTCCCTGGAGCATCTTTTTATTGCCTCAATTTCACTTTTTTTTGGAGTTTTAATAGCAGTGCCCCTTGGCATATTTTTGACACGATCAAAGACGGCAGCAAAAATTATCATGGCAATAGCATCAGTCCTACAAACTGTGCCTTCCTTTGCCCTACTCGCCCTTATGATTCCGATTTTTGGCGTGGGCAAAAAGCCAGCCATAGTTTCACTTTTCATATATTCGCTACTTCCAATTTTGAGAAACACCTATCTTGGCATAGCAGGAGTAAATGACAAGCTAATAGATGCGGCAAGGGGCATGGGCATGACCAGGTCACAAATTTTATTAAAAGTGCAAATACCTATGGCAATGCCAGTTATCATGAGTGGCATTAGACTTTCTGCCATTTATGTCCTTGCTTGGACGACTCTTGCAGCCTATGTAGGAGCTGGTGGACTTGGCGACTTTATCTTTAACGGACTTACCAATGCCATAATGCCAATGGTTGTTTGGGGAACAATCCCAGTAACCCTAATGGCAATAATTGTGGACTTCTTATTTGGCATACTTGAAGACAAACTTTCACCTAACAAGACAAGTGGGGTGGCATAATGAAAAAAACAAATAAAATAAAAAAATTAATTTTGATTTTTGTAATGCTATCCATGCTTTTAACATCTTGCACCCTTCCAGGTCTAGGAGGAAATACCAAGACCAATGTAGTTGTAGCCACAGGCTCAAATACAGAAAGACAAATCTTAGGTGAAATAGTAAAGCAAATGATCGAGCACCACACAGACCTTAAAGTTTCACTTATAACAAATCTATCATCATCAGTCCTAAATCATATAGCCATGTTAAAGGGAGATGTCAATGTGGTAGGGGGAATGTACACAGGCACAGCCCTAAGTGGCGAGCTTGGCATGGAGCCCATAAAGGATCCAAAAAAGGCAGAAGAAGTTGTAATGAAGGAATATTACAAGAGATGGGAAAGATATTGGTATCCATCCTTTGGCTTTGACAACACCTATGCCTTTATGGTTACAAAAAAATTTGCAGAAGAAAACAATCTAAAGAAGGTATCAGACCTTGAAAAAATAAAGGACAAAGTAAGCGTTGGCGTTGACACAGCATGGATAAAGAGAGAGGGCGACGGCTACAAGGCCTTCCAAGAAATTTACGGCTTTAAATTTAAGAGCATCTATCCCATGGACATAGGACTTGTCTACACAGCCCTTGCCAGCGGAGAGATGGATGTAGTCCTTGGCTATTCAACAGACGGCAAAATTTCATCCTACGACCTAGTAGTCCTAGAAGACGACAAAAGGCTCTTCCCACCTTACGACTGCTCACCAGTAGCCTCAAAGGCCATAATAGAAAAATATCCAGAAGTGGAAGAAACAATCATGAGACTTGTGGGGCAAATCCCATCAGAAACCATGCAGGAACTAAACAGGCAAGCCGATGAAGACTTAGAAATGCCAGCAAAGGTGGCAGAAAACTTTTTGAAGAAGAATAATTATTTTGAAGACCTAAAAGTCGACAAAAATAAAATAAAAGACTACAGAGAATTTGTGGAAGGAGGAAAAAATGTCTGATGTAATAATTTACTATGCACAAAACTCATCCTATGTCTTTGAGCAGTTCCTTAGACACTTTCTAATTTCCATATACGGAGTTTTATTTGCATCAATAGTAGCAATTCCACTTGGATTTTTTGTGGCAAGAAGGAGAAAATTATCAAGACTTACCATTAGCATTGCCAATGTAATGCAGACAATACCTTCCCTTGCCATGCTTGCCATCCTCATGTTTTTAATAGGAACGGGACCAGACACAGTGGTCTTTGCAGTATTTTTATACGCCATCCTTCCAATCTTAAAAAACACAGTGGCGGGCATAAATTCAGTGACACCAGAACTCGTTGACGCAGCCACAGGCATGGGCATGACAAAGCTTCAGCTAATGACAAAGGTTGAACTGCCCCTTGCCATATCAATAATAATGGGTGGCATAAGAAACGCCCTAGTCCTTGCCATAGGAGTGACAGCAGTTGGAACCTTCATAGGAGCAGGCGGACTAGGCGACATTATAACGAGAGGAATAACAGTAGCCAAGGGCAGCCCAATAATAATAGCAGGCGCAATCCCAACAGCCCTTATGGCAGTCTTGGCAGACTTTTTGCTGGGAATAATCGAGCACAAACTAACACCAAGAACCTTTACTAAGATTTAAAATTTTAGGAAATAAAAATAACTCAGGTACACATGACATAGAAGTGCCTGAGTTTTTCTTTGTCAAAAATTTTATTTTTTAATTTTTTTATAAATTATCCATATATATTTTCCAAATTTACAAGTCTTTAACTCAACTCTTTTTACTTTTCCTAAATTCTATAACAGAAGCTAGGGTGTTAACTAGGACTATATAGTGGTGGTAGAAGGAGAAGTAAAGGGAGAGAACTGGTGCGCCAACCATCTCCAGGGGTGTCCTGCCGGCTATATTCCATGGTATATAGGAGGGAGTCATGACGGCTGAGTTTTCCATGTCCAGTGCCAACTTTTCGCTGTCCTCGTAACTTTCACGAGCCATTTCATAAGTGAGCATTATGGTAAGGGTTTGGTTGGATGAAAAAATTGAAATCACTGTGGACATTATAGACATGACCACCATGTCAGGCAGCCCTGCAAAAAGTCTTCTTACATATTTTTTCACGTCCACAAGAAGGTCTGTCTCCTTAAAAAATCCAAAGTAGCCAGAGGATATACCCACGATTAAAAGCATCTTTAGCATGGAGACAAGACCGCCACCATTTATAAGCTTGCCTGCCTCAGAATCTATGTGAAAGCCAAAGATCAGCGCCCTAAAAATTTCGCCTGCCCCCTTATTTTGAAAGACTGCGGCAAAAATTATTGATATTAAAATCGAAATCACCATATTTATTTTCAAGTTCACCTTAAAAATTGACAGCAGGATGATGGAAAGGGTTGGGATAATCAATAAAGCGTTGAAATTAAATATTTCTCTTATTAAATTTATGCCCTCCTTGTCGACCCTTGCATCAATGCCAAGGTTAAAGATTTGATAAGTTATTATTGTAAGGGCAAAGGGAATTATGCAAGTCCTAAACATATTCTTTAAATTCGCAAAGAGGTCAGTTTTTGTGAGAGTCGCCACAAGTAGTGCTGATGTAGACATGGGAGAGGACCTGTCGCCAAAAAAGCAGCCCGACAAAATTGCTCCACCGCTAACTACTGGACTAAAGCCCATGGCATTTGATATGGACATGGAAATTATGCCAGCAGTTGATGCTGTGCCGAAACTTGTCCCTGTTAAAAAGGAAATTGCAGAGTTAAAAATAAAAACTCCAACATAAAAAAACTTTGGTGCTATGAGGCCTGTCCCATGATAAATTATGTAGGCAATGGTGCCAGATAGTCGCCAAATCCCAGTGATCATGCCGATAAGGGAAAAGACCAGGAGTATTGTTTTCGTGTCCCTTATGCCCAGTGAAATCATCTTAAAAATTTCTCTTGGGCTAAATTTTTTCTTGTAGGCGTAAAGTGCAAGGACTATTAAATTTATAAAAAGAGCCAAGGCTATTGGGACTTTAAAAATTATTGCCAGGAATAAAATTAGCATAAACAATATTAAGACAGCCGTCTCCATGGTAATCACCTCAAATTTATTATAACTTAACTTAAACTTTATATGAAATGTTTTATAATTTATAAAAGTCACTAGTAAAAATTTTACTTAATCTTAATAAAGATTTAAGAAATATGCAGTTTATAACTATTGCAAAGGCAAAGGAAATTACTATATAATTGACTGCGGAGGTAGATATGAAGAACTTATACATAAGGACAAAAAACTTTATTTTCAAGAACAAGATTACAAAAATTATTGCATTGCTTTTACTTCTTGCATTTGCATTTTTAATTTTTAAAATAATTTCAGGAAAGATCGGTGGCAAAGAGGGAGAGACAATTTCTTCCAACCAAGTGGTGACCCTTAAGAAGGGCAGTGTCACTAATTCAGTGACAGAAAAGGGCAAGGTTGTGTCATCAAACTCTGTGGAAGTTTTCGCAGAAAAACCCCTTCCTGTCACTCATGTAAATGTAAAAGTGGGCGACCTTGTGAAGAAGGGCGATGTTATTGCTCAGCTTGACTCATCTTCCATTGAGCAACAATTAAAGTCAAGAAGGGCACAAAAGTCTGCCACAGACAAAAACCTTTCTGCACAAATTTCTGCTGCCAAAAAAAGACTTGATGAGGCAATTTCCGGTCGTGATTCTGGCAAAAATCCAGCCATAGTTGCTGCAGAAACTTCACTTACTCAAGCCATGGACCAATACCTAGCAGCGCAAAAATCCTATGACGACTTCAAGAGAAGTTTAGACGAAGCCTACAACCAAGGCATGGTTGCAGAAAAGAGCACGAGGGAAAATCTTGCCTACCAAGAAGAGGCGACAGACTTAAAATATAGACAGCTGCAAGATGACATGAACAAGAACGCAAATAAAATTGCCGACAATAGGGCACTAGCAGCAGACAAGTCAAGGCAAGAGGCATATTTGCAAAATGCACTTGATAACGAGAAGAGAAGGTTGACTGAACTTGGAATTTCCATTAAGGAAGAACAGGGAAGACTGGCTGAGGCTCAAGAAAAAGTTACAAGTTATCAAACGGAAATTACAAGTTTGGGAGCTGAAAAAAGTCAATTAGAAGCTAAACTTCAAAAAGCTAATCTTGAGTTAAACCAGCCTCAAAACACACCAGAAAAAAAACAAGAGATTCAAAAAACTATTGATGAGACTAAAAAGAATATAGCAAATAAAGATGCTGAAATACAAAAAAATAAAGATGCAATAGAGGCAATAAACTTTGAAGAAATAAAAAAATCAGCCAATGAAAACATCAATAGACTTACAAGGACACAAAACGAAGTAGAAATCGAAGTAAATAGAATTTCAGAAGACCTTGCCAGCGCAAAGGCTGACCAGCAAAAATATACATCAGAGGCAGAAGCAATGGAAAAAGAATTGGAAGGTCAACAAAAACAAGTTGACGCAACAAGGCTTGAAGTGAAAAAAGCCAAGGAAGACCTAGCATCAGATGCCGACAAAGCTATAAAATCACAAAAAGCTCGTGACGACGAATTAAAAACGCTGGCACAAAACCTTGAAACAGCCAGAGACAATTACGAAAGCGCCAAGAGAAATCTCGAATCCACAAAGACCCAAGTGGCAAATGAAATTTCTGGCCTATCTGACAATTTGAAGACAGCAAGGGCAGGCGCCAACAACTTAGACAGTGTGGAAATCGAAAATTTGACGGAAGAATTGGAAAAATCACTGATAAAGGCACCAGCTGACGGCACAGTTACAGAAGTGAACGCCAAGGAAGGGCAAGCGCCAGCGGCAGCAGTGGCAAAAATCGAAACCATTGATACCTTGAGGATTGAATCACAAGTAAAAGAATACGACAAGAACTCTGTGGCAGTGGGAACACTTGTGGAAATCACATCAGATTCAGCCATGGGCGAAACCTATAAGGGCAGGGTAATTTCCATAGATCCAGTGCCAATGCCAGCCTCTGCCGACAATAAAACGGGCGAAGTTCTTTACAAAACAACAATTGAATTAGATGAAGGACAAGAAACAAAACTGGCACCAGGCATGACCCTTAGAGTAAAATACATCATGAGCGAAGAAAAGAACACCTTCAAGGTACCAACAGATGCAGTCTTTGAAAGAGATGGCAAAAATTATATACTCGCCCTAAAGGATATGGGTAAGGATAAGTACCAAATCCAAAAGGTGGAAGTGAGCCTGGGACTTTCCAATGACGCAGAAACTGCAATAAAATCTAAGGACTTAAAGGAAAATGACAAGGTCCTTGCCACATCTGGCGGCTATGGTGAGGGAAGCCTAGTAAAAGTCGTTGATGCAGACCTGGCAGATGAAAAAGCTGGAGAAAAAGATGAAAAATAAGCTGATAAAAATGGAGGGTATTAAAAAATCCTTTAACATAGGGAAGGAAAATGAGCTGGAAATCCTTCACGGCATAGATTTTGATGTCAATGAGGGCGAATTTGTCTCTGTTGTGGGACAGTCAGGCTCAGGCAAGTCAACCCTCATGAACATCATCGGCCTCTTAGATAGGCAGACATCAGGCTATTACGAGCTCAATAAAGTTGATATCTCATCCCTAAAGGACAGCGAACTTTCAGCCTATCGTTCCAAAAAAATTGGCTTTGTCTTCCAAAATTTCAATCTCATACCCAGGTCCAATGCCCTAAAAAATGTAGAACTCCCCATGACCTATGCAGGAGTCCCCAAAAAAGAGAGAACAGAGAGGGCAGAAAGGCTACTTGAAATTGTAGATATGAAGGACAGGATGAACCACCTTCCCAATGAACTATCTGGTGGACAAAAACAGAGGGTGGCAATAGCAAGAGCCATGGCAAATGATCCCGATATAATCTTGGCAGACGAGCCAACGGGAGCCTTGGACTCCAAGACAGGCAGGACTGTCATGGATTTATTCCATAAGCTAAACGAAGTGGAAAAGAGGACAATAATAGTCATCACCCACAACCTTGAACTAGCAGAAGAAGCCACTAGGATTTACAAGATGACTGACGGGAACTTGGAGGAGATTTAATGGACCTATTAGAAACAATAAAACTCTCCTTGGAAGGACTAAAATCAAATAAATTAAGATCTTTTTTGACCATGCTTGGCATAATAATAGGCATAGGCTCAGTAATAGGAATAACAACCATAGGTGACGCACTGACAAAATCAGTGAACCAAGCCTTTGACTCCATAGCCAACACAGCAGTCCAATTCTATGTAAGACCAAAAAACGCAGATTATGACGGCGGCGAATTAAGTGAAAGTGATTACTTTACAGAAGACAAAATAAACTATTTAGAGGCGCAAAAGGGCAGGAGAATAGAGGAACTCATCTACCAGGGAGCAAGCGGACAGGGCTATGTAAAAGAAGGCAGAAACAAAGAAGCTGTAGCCATAACATCAACATCCCCTGGCGAAAAAAATATCTTTAAAGTAAAAATGATTGCCGGCAGATTTTTAAATGACGAAGATGTCGCTCGTGGCAAGTCTGTAGCAGTAATATCAGATAAAGTTTTAGAGAAAGTCTATAAAGTTCCTGCACCAGAAGCCTTGGGTAGAGAGGCAAAAATTGAAGTCAACGGTAAGTTAATAGTCGCCACAATAATTGGAGTCTATGAGTATGAAGAAATGTCCGTTATGGGGCAATCCATTAACGGAGCCAACTCCACACTTTACCTTCCAAGGACAACGGGCGACAGAGAACTTTTAAGTGAACCCAGAACAGTTTACTACGACTTAGCCTTGACCCTAAAAAACCCTGACAGCATTGAAGAAGATGCACAGGCAATAAGAGACGAATTAAACGAAAAATTTTATGCTGACAACCCTCGAGCAGAAGTAGCATATTACTCAGCAAAAAGCGAGATAGAACAGATGAATTCTGCCATGGGCTCAATCCAAATAGCCATAGGAGCCATAGCAGCCATTTCCCTCTTAGTAGGTGGCATTGGCGTAATGAATATCCTTCTCGTGTCAGTGACAGAGAGGACCAAAGAAATTGGCATAAGAAAGGCATTGGGGGCAACTCGTGGAGATATACGAAAGCAGTTTATAATCGAATCCGTAATAATTTGCATAATCGGAGGAATCTTCGGCATAGCCCTTGGCACCATCATAGGACTTGTCGGGTCCACCCTCCTAGAGGCAAGGACACTTCCTTCCCTTGGCGCCATAATAGTGGCAGTGGGCTTCTCCATGCTAATAGGAATTTTCTTCGGCTATTACCCAGCCAACAAGGCAGCAAAAATGGATCCAATAGAAGCCTTGAGATACGAATAAAATAAAAAAGAATTAGATGCAAGTGAGCTTGGAAAAAGTTTGCTTGCATATTTTTTTGTCAAAAATTTGCGGGGAATATGAAAATATTTAAAAATCACATAAAAAAATCAAATTCCTTCTATTATATAGTATATTTTTCAAATTCTTTCTATTATATACCTACATCTTGTAGGTGAAAAAAATTAAAAGATAGAGAGGACTAAGTTTTTGCCAAAAAATCAATAAGCAATAATAAATAGTTGAGGGCGGAAAAAAGCCTCAAAAAAATTTCCACGAAAAATTTTAAGGAAGTATTACAAAGAGGGAGAAATATTAAAGCCATATTAAAATTTAGTAGCAAACCTGAAACATAAAAAAGAAAAATTAACACTAATTTAATACAAAAATAATATAAAAAATCAAAAAAATTAAAAAATTTTAAATTTTAGACAAAAATTCCCAGTAAAAAACTATGAATACCTTGTCAGTGCACTAATGCGAAAATAGCATTAAATAGAGAATCTATAGTTTTTTGTAAATTAAAATTGTATAAATAAAATACAATTTAAATCAATATAAAAATATGAGTATTATAATTTACGAATGTTGAAATATACCGAGTCGCTAATTTTCAATAGTTTCAGCCGGTGAAAATGTATACATTATATAAATTAATATATAATAGAAAAATTTAGGGCAAAAAAATTTTCGAAAAATGACAGCGACAAGCCATTTTTTAAGAAAAATTTACAAAAAAAGTATTGATACTTTATTATTGTTGTATTAAAATAGATATAACAATACTAGAGAATACATAAAATCCTAGTATAGACAAAGACTGATTGAGATAGGAGAGTAATAATGAATAACATTTTGAAAAGAATCATGAGCCTTTTATTGGCTGTATTAATGGTTTTAGAAGTGTTCAGTCCAGTAGCTGTATCAGCAAGGGCACTTCTCGATGAAGAGGAAAACCATACCTCAATAATGAGCGAACCAAGGGTGGACAGTAAATCTATACTAGGCCCAGAAACCAAGCCTAAAAAAGAACCCCTTGATGATGAGTTGTTTTCAGTTCCTGCCAAAAAAGCAGAGCCCAACAAAGAAATAAACAAGATCCAAGAGGCACCGGCAAGGCAAAAAGAGTCATCAATACTAATTGAAACTCCTGCAAAAGAAGAAACCGCACCACAAAAAGAAGTTGACAACACAATAATCGAAGCAGGGCGACAAAGAGAACAAAAAGCAGAAGACAAACTTAACCAAGCAGTAGAAAGGGCAAAGCAAGCAGAGCAAAACGCTAAGGCTAGTGAAAACCTAAACCTAGAAACAAGTGAAATAGAAAAGCCTGGCTACAAAGCTTGGAGAGTAGTAAACAGAATAAAGGCAATCTACAAGGATGGCAAGCTTGACTGCCAAGGACTTCTAATCGAAGTAGAAGACTTTAAAGGCAACAAGAAAACCTTAACTTACGACGATATACTAAAGGACGAAAATATAATCGTAAATAAGGAAATAAAAGAAGGACTCTTTGGATCTAGCGAACTTATAATAACAACGCCAGGCCTTAGAGATATAAAAATCGATGTCAAAGTCGAAAACATAAAAAAAGATAAAAAAGAAAAATCAGATCTTAGTCTAGAAAAGGAAAATTCAAATAAATTAGAAGATAAAGAAAATACAGAAGAAAAAGAAGGCATACTTGATAAAATCAAAAACTTCTTTGCAGATGACGAACAAACAAAGGGACTAGAAGAAGACGCAGCAAGAGAAGACGCAATTTTAGAATTTAATAATCAAGATAGAAAAGGAATTCTAATTCCACAACCATTGACTCCAGAAGAAGAAGCGATAGGACTTCAAACAATTGAAGAGTACCAAGAAGAAGAGAAAGAAGAAAGTCCTAGATTTATGTTCTTTAGAGCTCCAGCCCAAGGCAGCTTAGCGAATAAAAAGTTTACTATAAGGACAAGATACGAAACATCTAATCAAGCTGGACCTATTGCAGTTGGACAATTTTTTGAAATACATCTTGATGACAGACTTACTGTTAACGATCCATTAAGTCTAAAAGCTATACAATATAATGGACAAGAAATTGCAACCCCTTCTTACGACGGAAATACAAAGATAATAAAATATACTGTAACAAAATCTATTGCAGACAATGTAAAGATACCACTAAACATAGATGTGGATTATGATGTGGAAAAAATAATACAGTTAGATGGGGACGCAACTAAACACTCAATCAAAAATTCAATTAGTGGACTTGGAGTAACGCAAGCTATTGTAAAACTTCCAGAAACAGTAGTTGATGACGAAGGAAACATAGTAAATCAAATTGTAGAACCTGGTGGAGAAGATGTTTACGAAATCGTAGAACAAGGCGATGATTATAAGGTTTATATGGATGCCTTTGGTACACCGATAGTTGAAAATGGAAAATTAACAGCTATTGACTGGACAATAACATTTTCTGGTACAAAGGACTTAAAAGAATTAGGACTTATATCAAATGCTACATTAGTAAAAGGATCAGGTTTAAAAGATTTTGAAAGTATTTTATTAAATGGTAACCCTGTCCAATCTGGAGATCTAAGCGATAACCCTATAGAAGGACAACTTGGAATAGTAAAATCTAAAAACCATACGCTTTCTTTTAATACAAAAGAAGTAAAATTCAACTTCAGAACTCCAGTTGAAGATGCTCCTCAATCAAAGTACGTTATAGACCTATCAGTTGTTCTTAAAGCTAAAAACAAATCTGGTGCTGTTAGACTTATTTTTGACAAGGGATATAGCGAAGATGTCGTAAAAGAAGAAACCTCAAAACGTGTTGATATGAACAACAGAACAACAATCCTTGGAGAGTTTTCAAGTGAAAGTTCTGCAACATGGACTGTAACAGACGAGGTTTCTGCTGGAGATGATAACATTAAATTCCCTCTAGCAACAAGAGAACTAACTGGAGAACAAAGTATTAATTCAGCTAAGATGGCAGTTTACGGTTTAGACCAAGACGGTAAAATGGTTGTTAAAGTAAATGAAACAGACCTTAATAATCAAATTCCTGAAAAAGGAACTAATCCTAGTGACGTCCAACTACCAGGTAGAATTGCAGTTTATGAATACAAAACTTCATTGACAGAATCTGAACTAGGCTATTCACTATCTGGTGTAAACATTAATAAGTATCAAGACATAAAAGTAAATCAAAAGTGGAATAAAAGTGCGGATATTCAAGCGACAATTCCAGATCAAAAAATCGAAGTACAAGACCAAAATGGAAATCACTTAAAGACTTATGATATTAAGGGACGAAATGATCAAGTTTTTGAAAGAGACCTAACTTTAGATAATGTCAAATATTTTAATATTAACAGTGATGGTACAGAAGAAAGAATTCACCATAAACTAGTGCAAGAATTGCCAACAGATGGACAGTATTCTTACACTGAAGGATATAATTACCAAAAATCTGATGACAAAATCTACTATATCTTAAACTATATAGGAGAAGATCAAGTAGAAGGTACTGCAACATTAAAAGTAGTAAAAAAGGATTCTAAAGAATTTGATAAAAGACTATCAGGAGCTAAGTTCACTTTATATAACTCAACTTACAAAATTGAACTTGTAACTGACGATAATGGTGAAGCAAGATTCCCTAACTTAGAACCAGGCACATATACTCTTGTAGAAAATAATGCGCCAGCTGGTTATAAAAACAATAATGCCAATACAACGGTTACTGTTAATAATGATGGAACTGTTGAAGTAGATGGAGAAGGCTTGTCTGTCGAAAACGGTACTGCTAAAACTCAATTTGTAGAACACAATCAATATCCAGCCTGGCCAGACTACATGAATGCTATGCACTATGGAAAGGTAGATGATAACGGAAATATAGAAACATATATCTACCTAAAACCAAGATCAAACTACAAAGGTGGTTCTACAAATAGAGATACAAGACTTAACTTATGTATTGATAATGGGGAAATTACAAATGTAGAAGTATTTAATGTATATCCAAATCAAAGAGATTCTATTAAAAATTTAATGGAAGACCAAGATATATCTTATAATACTGTTGGAAATAATCTTGGCTCTAACCAAGTTAATCAAGGCGTTAAGGATGATATTACAGGAAATAAAAATGTACTTGATCCTTTTACAAACAAAACTGGATATCAGCTTAAATTCCCTGTAAATAGATTTAATGAAGACTGGGGATTCTTAGTAAAAGTCACAGCTAATGGATCAACTGCAAGTCAAGTTTCTTATGATTGGTTAACTGATCCAGAAGAAGCTACAAGAGATAATGCTAAAATTCAAAAATCTGTAAGCTTGAGCAAGGCATCACAAAGTCCAGAATCTACAGATACAATTGTAAATGTAAGAAATGAAGCTTTTCCAAAACAACCTGTAAAGATCACAAAGGTAGATGACGATAGGCAAAAGAAAAACCCATTGGCAAATGCAACTTTCATCTTAATGGATAATAATGGGAAAACTTTACAAACAATAATTACAAAAGAAGATGGTGTGGCTGATTTTGGAAATCTATCACCAGGGAATTATGTAATAGAAGAACAAAAAGCACCTCAAAATTATAAAGCTTCAGATGTAGTATTTGATGTTACAGTTGGAGAAGATGGCACTGTCACATATAAGGCTAGATTTAAAAACGGAGGCGCTACTCCAGAAGCAAACGTAGATTACTATATAGAAACAGAAAACATAAGTGAACAAACAGAAAAACCTATAGTCACTAGCGTTGAACAAAACCTAGTAATTTCTGAAGGCGCAGGTTCTGGATCAATAGGAAGTAGACCAGGTATTTGGGAAGCCTATATGTTTGAATCCCTAATATACACAGCTAAAATCCATGCAACAAATGTTGCAAAAGGAAAAACATTAAAGATTCAATTTGACCCTAACCTTAACTTCAAACAATATGTTTATGAAATACCTAGTCCAAAATATGCTACAGCTTATTTCAACTATGATACAAATCTGTTGACATATGTCTTTAATGATAATTTGACAGAAAATGAAGTAGACCTGTCACTTAAGATTAATGGTATTATACCTGACAAGTACTATGCTACCGTTAGTGACAAATATTATTTTGATATAACTGTAGATCCTGATGGATTTAACAAAAAAGACACTTATGAAGTAAATGCTGACTATGCTGGGTATTATGACAATGCTGGCACACCACCATTTTCTAACTATTACACAGATATCTACGAAGAAAATGGTGAAAAATATTTCAATGGTATAATCTATTACAATGCCCTAGCTAAGGGATCTAAAAAGGCTAGGACTCTTAATATTGACTGGATTTCAGCAAAACAAAATGAAAGAGTTGCTGACATGAGTGTATATCCAGCCCAAGGAAAACCAGCTTATACCTTAGATGATATGAAAATATACAAGGTTGAGCCAGAAAGAATTAATGGCAGACTAACTAATGAACGTAACATGCCACTATCCTTTGGTGTTCGTCCAGAACTAAGACCAGATATCTACGAGCTAGTTTACGATAAAAGTAATATAAATCCTGAGGAATATTTCTCAGGAAGACAAGGCGAAATATATGTTACCTATGATCCTTCAAAAATCAAAGAATCTGGAACTATAAATGCAGATGGTCATAAAAATCACCCATTAGAAATAGGTATGCCAGAAATTTCAGCTAAAAAAGAAGGTTATGTAATTGTTCAAAAATTTAAGGTTGAGGACTTTGAAAGATATAAATCTTTATGGAGACTTTACTACTATTCAGATGGAATAAATCAAGCAGCTTCTTATCAAAAAGGAAATTACAACGAAGCAGCAGCTAATCAGTCTGGATCAGAAATTCCAGAATTATATAGTCAAGTTATAAAACTACCAAACTCTCCTTATACACCTGCTAATTTCGCTATAAAGAAATTTGACGAAACGGATAGAACAAAGACTTTAAGAGGAGCAATCTTTACTCTAACTTCTAAAGATGGGAAAGTTATAAACAGATCTACAGATGAAAATGGAGAAATAAACTTTACAGAACTTTCTCCAGGATTATATACACTTGTAGAAAGCAAAGCTCCAAACGGATATGCTGGATCAAGTAGTACTTGGATAGTTGTTGTCTATAAAGATGGCAATGTGAAAATTACCGAAAAAAGTATAACTGAAATTGGCGAGTCCTATTTTGGAAAACAAATACTAATAAAAATTACCAATAGACCAGTAGGAAATGAATTTATAGTTTATAAAAAAGACTCAAATAATAAACCTCTTGCTGGAGCAAAGTTTACTATAACAAAGAAAGGTGAACAAACTCCTTTTGCTACAGGAACATCTGATATTAACGGGGTTGTAAAATTTCCAAAAGTACTAACAGAAGGAACCTATATAATAGAAGAAACTGAGGCGCCAGCTGGTTATAATAAGACAAATAATAAATGGGTACTAGTTGTAGATAATAAGGGTAACAAAGAAGTTTATAAATATTTAAAACCTGGAGATCAAGGCCTAGATCAAAATGATTAACTAATATATGCTGATGGAACAAACTGGGTTGATGTTAAAGGTAGAACTAAAGATGGCTGGGCAAATAATGATAATAGATGGACAGGCTGGGCAGGAAACAGCAAAAATGCTGAGCACTTAGGTACAAGAATTATTGCCATAAATAAAACTGACAAATATGTTATTCAAAGATATGTTATAAATCCAGAAGCGAAAGACATTGATACAGTAACCCAAGCTACAATCCAAAGACAAAAACCAGAATATCCAAATATGGATTGGTACAAGGGCGATGAAGAAATTAAAATATATACCCTAGATGCCAAAGAAGGCGGAAATACTTCCGGTACAGTAAGTGGATTAATTTCAGATTTAAGACTTGCAGATTATAATGTAACTGATATAACAGATAGTGTGAAAAAAACAAAAGATACATCACATTATCAAGAATCAAGATTAAAACTAGAAATACCAGCAACAGATAAACCTATAATAGTAGACGTAAAAGTTCCATACAAGAATGATGACGGCGGAGTAGGTACTGGAATGGACTGGAGAGAAAATGGTGTAACCTACTGGAAGAGTGATTACTACGAAAGAGTATCCGACATCAAAGAAGAAGGACCAACTAAGTCTGAGGCTGGAAGTATTATCGGATCTTATGTAGGCAAAGACTCCTTAGAAGTTACAAACGATGCTAAAACATTCAGCTTTAAAATTAAGAAAGTAAAAGAAGGAAAGCCTGAAGAAACAATTCAAGGGGCAGTCTTTAAGCTAACAGGTCCAGAACCTCTTGCCGATGAAAAAATTAAGACGACTGGCAAAAATGGAGTGCTAACTTTTGATGGATTAAAAGCAGGCACATATAAATTAAAAGAAGATCAACCAGCGCCAGGTTATGAAGGAGCAAATAGGGACTGGACAGTTAGAATAACTACTGAAGGCAAGGTTTATATTAAGGAAAATCCAAAAACACAAAATACAAGTGCAGTAGCTAATGCAAATGCTGAAGCAGAGTCAAATGCTAAGCTCTCTGTAGTAAAGGCATATGCTTTAAGTAATACCAATGCTAATCCAGAACTAGCTATGAAGATGCAAAAAGTTAAACAAGCATCCTATGGCATAGAAGATGAAATAAATAAAAAGTCTGTAGCCTTTATGACTGAAGCAGATAAAAAAGAAGCTTTAGTAAAGGAAAAACTTGACACAGTTTATGGTCCAGATGAAATCACAGACAAGTACACTGATATTGTTTCCATTAAAGAAATGGGCATGGCAGCTTATGCAGCTAAGGAAACTTCAGCAGATGGATTAGAAATTTCTGATGAAACAGCCCCAGAAGCACAAAGAGCTGGGGATGGATGGGAACAAGTTGACAACGCAAGTTCAACTCAACCTACAAAGAGAGAAGATGTTTCCGATTCAGAATTCGGACAGTTAATTGACACAAAGATAATCGAAATTGACAAAGAAAACAATAGATACAAACAAGTATTTATCTACAAAGAAGGTTATGCTAAGAAAAATCGTAACATCAAATTTCACAGAGCTTATGATAACTACAATATAAGTCCAAGTGAAGTTACGACAAGAGTTTTCCAAGTGCCAGCAAATACAAACCTTGCAAACATTAATCAAAGTTCAGATGTAGATGCAATAGCTAATAAGACGGATATATCATCAAATGTTAAGTTTACATCTGTAACTGAAGGTGTAAATAAAATTCAAACTACAAATATTAATACAAAATATCCAGGTACTATCTTAATAGAAGTTGAAACAAATTATAATGAAAACTATCCAATTGGTTTAGGTTCAAATTATAACTTTAATACTGCAGGAACATGGAAAAATAAATGTTGGTTAGAAAAATCCTATGCTAATGAAGCTGGCGTTCCAGTAGTAAAGACAACTGTTAACCACACAATAACATTTGATGGAAATGGCGGTCAATGGCACATGGATCCAGTAACAGTTGAAGAGGGTACAGTATACGAATTACCAGGATCTTCATTTATAGCTCCAGAGGGAAAAGAATTTGATGGATGGCTAGTAAATGGAGAAAAGAAAAATCCTGGAGATAGAATAACTGTAACAAGTGACTTAACTGTAATTGCTCAATGGAGAGATAAAGCACCTGAGCAAGCAACTGTTTCATTTAGCCCTGGAGAAGGTTCTGGCACAATGGCAGATGTAAAAGTAAATGTCGGTTCAAATTATCAATTGCCAGCTAATGGATTTACTGCTCCAGAAGGAAAAGAATTTAAAGCTTGGCAAGTAGATGTAACAGAATATCAACCAGGAACATCAATAATAGTTAATGAAGATACAACAATAACTGCTCTTTGGAAAGAAAAAGCTCCAACAAACTTTAATGTAATAGTTCAAAACCCACAAGGAGGTGGAACAATTACAGCAAGTCCAACTTCTGCAACAGCAGGAACACAAATCAACTTGAATGTTACACCAAATGAAGGTTATGAAATCGAAAGTGTAACAATGAATGGTAAGGCTCTAACAGCTGGTGCAGATGGTAAGTACAGCTTTACAATGCCAGCAGGAGATGCAACTGTTTCTGCTACATTCAAGAAAATTGATGATACTCCAGATCCTACAGAAGGTTGGAAAGAAATTACTGCTGGTAGTGCAGCACAAATCACTAACAGGCAAGTTGGTATCGAGTTTAAAGTTATCAAGCAAGTAACTTATGGAACATATCTTCCAGGAGCAAAGTTTGAATTAACTAAGATGACAAATGATAAATATGATACAGTTGATGAAACTTTTGAAAAAATAGAAGCAGTGTCAGATGAAAATGGTAAAGTAGAATTTTTAAGGGATGGTCAACCTGTTAAGCTAGAAAAAGGTTACTATCAACTAAAAGAAACTGAGGCTCCACTTGGTTACAAAAAAATTCCAGCACCATGGAACTTAGAGGTTACAGAAGAAAATGGTAAGCTTATTGTAAAAGCGAGTGGACCAGAAAAGGTGCCAGCTGACTATATAGCATCAGATTTATCAAAAGCTGGAAATAACCTTGGCTCAACTGACCAAATTAAATATTCATCTAAGATAACAAATATAGATACTACCCTAGGAACTTATGTAGAAAGGATCTATATTGATACTAGAGGGTATACAGGAAATGAGAAAATAAATGTTCAAATTCTTCCTAAGCATAAGAGAGAAGAAAAGGACTTTGTAAATGCAGATCCTCCAGTTACAATAGTAGGCGGTGTAAAGACAGCTTATAGAACAACCTACAAGATTGAAAACCCTGATCCAAACTTAAGTCCAGACGAAGTACTGAAAAAATACAGTTTGTCTAATCCTGGAGTTACTATGGTTAACACAGCAAGGTGGAGACCATTTGACTGGGGATTTGATGAAGATATTTTGAACCTTGACAAAGGTGTTTACTTTATAGACATCGAGGGCTATTTCGATAGAAAGCCTGAAAATAGAGCAGATGCAATAAAGAAACTAGAAAGTATAGACATCAATATTGACTTCTATGAAGGTGCAAGAGAATTCCAAGAAAAGCAAGCTGATGGAACTTGGAAATCCTATGAAGGAGCCGCTTACCAAAAAGGTAATATTAATAATGGAATAACAGATATGACACCTAAAGAAGGTCAAAAATACCCAGATGCTTTAGGTAAAAATAATGGTAGAATCTATCCACCTATTGGAGAAAATGCTACAAAACTTCTAAGTGTAACAACTTCAGCCAATATAAATTCATTATATGAATCAAAAAACATGGATCTTCTTTACGGTGAAACACTAAGAGTAAACAACGAAACTGTCGACTACAACATTACTTTTTCAAAAAATGGTAAAGATAAAGATGATTGGGATATTGGAGGAACCGAAGTAGCTAATAGAAGACTAGCAGGAGCTATCTTTATGCTCCAAGAATACCAAGGTGTATTTGGCTGGCAAGACTTGTCAGAAAAGATTGTATCTTCAGCCTTTAACGGATACTTTGGTTTTAGAGGACTAAAAGAAGGTCGCTACAGACTAATAGAAGTTCAACCACCAAAGGGATATAAACCTATAGAAGGACCTATAGTAGACTTTACTATTAAAACAAGTAAAGAAGACTTGGAAGTAAAGGATCAAACTGGTCATACTGTAAAAATCATACCAGCTGGTAATGGTTATATTGAAATCAATGATAAACAAGGTAGTCTATATAACACAGAAGGTTATACAGGAAACTTAATAGACTATGTAACTGCAGCCACTGCCAAAAACCTCGGTAAGGTAATAAATGAATTGCCAGGAAAAGGTAAAGTTTCACTAACAAAAGTTGACGAAAATGATAAACCACTAGGTAAAATCCATGATATTACAACTGGACTTGAAAAAGGTGCAAAATTCAAACTAACAAGACTTGACAAAAAAGATGAAACAAATCCTGATGGTTCAAGTACTGGTAATGAATTTACTAAGATGGTAGATGAAAATGGTAAGATTGTTTTTGATCAACTAAACATTGGTCACTACAGACTAGAAGAAATTGAGCCACATCCAGGTCATGTAAATAAAGACTATGTTTGGGAATTCACTATAGGTGGTAAAGACCTTGACCCTTATGCTGAAGACAAATCAACTCCAACTAGAAATATTACAGACAAGATTATACTTGATGAATCTACAGTCACAGTCCAAAAGACACTTTCTGATGATAAAACTAATATAGAAAATGCGATTTACCCACACAAGGCGCAAAATCTTAACATTAAAAATGAATTTAAGATTACCAAAGGCACGAATATACAACCAGGAGACTATTTTGAAGTAAAACTTACTGATTCTATAGACCTAGAAGGTATTTACAAAAATAGAACTTTTACAAACCTAGATATATTTGCAGAAGGTGTAGGTACAATAGCTAAGGCATATTATGACAAAGAAAATGGAGTTATAAAATATGTCTTTACGGAATTTGCTAAAGTATTTACTTTAAATGAATTCACAACATCACTTTCAGCTTGGATAAATCTAGACAAGATTACAACATCAAGAGATAGTGAAGCAGTGGGAATTGGTCTTAAAGACCAAGATATGAAGACTAGAAATATTAAAATTGATTACGATATTCCTAGCGAAACTTCTAATCCTAAATACCAAGGTGGAGGATATTATTGGGAATATGACCAATGGGGTCAAGCATATGCTGTTTATTATAAACACAATGTATCTGGAAAGATTTTTGAACTAGATCCTTCAACTGGTGAATTTACACAGTACTATTATATTAATAGATACGATATGAGAGGTTATCCAGATTGGAACTTCCGTTATGACCCATACCGTTGGGATACTACAAACAGCAAGGCTCTTGAATATGCAAAGGTTAAGGTTTGGAGATTAAATGACAAATCTGGCAATAATATAGAAAATAGTATGCCAGAATCCTTTGCCGTAAATGAAAATGATCCGAATTTAACAACTGTATATGATAACTACTTCAACAATCCAAACTATGTAAACATTCACTTCGATGATGGTGGCGAACAAAGTTATATTGTTCAAGTAAAAGGAAGATTGCCTATTGAAGATGTTAAAGAACTAGAAACAGCTGGAGAAATTTGGACAAGTGATACAGGTGTAATTGCAGGAAGATATGACGTAGCAAGATTTAATGAAAATCAAACAGATGCAAGCGCAGAACTTTCATTAACAGCAGTAAACCCTATAAACAAAATATCATTTAAGAAGTTAGACGAAAAAGGCGAAGCACTTCCTGGTGCAACATTTGGTCTATTCAAGAAAGACTTAAATGGTAACTGGCCAACATCAGCAAACCAAACAAGAACTACTAAAGCAGATGGAGCTTTTGACTTTAGCAAACTTGAACCAGGTGACTACAAGGTAGAAGAAATCACTGCACCAAGTGGATATGTCAAGATAGAGGGACCAGTATTAGAATTTACAGTTCAACCATCTGGCAAAATTGTTAAAAAGTATATGGTCGATTGTAAAGAAGTCATTGAAGAAATAAATACAGCAAAAACTATTGACGTTGTCAATAACAAGCCTATTGAGTTTGTCAAAGTCGATGGAGATGACAAAAATAAATTCTTAAAAGATGCGGTCTTTGAAGTATACTACAAAGAAAATGAAGATGGAGAATATGCTCCATATAAGATTACTGAAAATGGTGAAGAAAAAACTATGACAGTAACTTCAGATAATAATGGTAAGTTTAGTCTTAACCTTTCAAAAGATGGTTTTTACGCATTAAAAGAAACTAAAGCACCAGAAGGATATTCAAAATTCCCAGGCTATATTAAAGAATTTAGAATATTAAATGGCAAGGTTCAAACATTAGAAAAATCATCAAAACAAGGGCCAGTGCAAACAGATAATGATATAATCTCAAGTCAAACAATAGAGATAAATGAAAAAGATAAAACTTTCAAACAAAGAATAGTTTTAAATCCAAATCAAAAGGAATGGCATTTTGATGGAGGAGATACTCAGCTTAGATTATATGAAAATCAATGGACTGTAAATACAGAAGGCAAAAAGATTAGATATGCTGTTCTTGATGAAAACAAGTCTATAAGTGACTTAAAAGAAGAAGACTTTAAAGAATTTGAACCAAGAAATAGTACCGCTAACCCACTTATGTATGCAGTTGCAAGAATGTACGGAGAAAATAATTATACAAAACCATCAACAACTAACAGTGAAATCTATACAAAAAAATCTCTAGTTGTAGAAGTCACAGGAAAACTAGGAGAAAGTGCAACAAGTCCTATAAGTATAAAAATGGACGTGAACTCAGACCACTGGAAATACAGTGAATTAACTTATTCACTTGACTATGACAAGATTGGTAAAGAGGATAAGATTTATGTAGATTATCAAAGTACAGTACCAATTCAAGTTGAAAACCGCAAGGGTGAATATCCTTGGACTGGTGGTATGGGTACTTTAATCTTTACTGTAACTGGTTTGATACTAATGAGTGCTGCGGCTTATGTTTACAGCAGAAAGAGGAGGGCTTCTTATGATGATTAGTTATAAGGTCAAAAGTAATCCTCTAATGGCGAGTAGTAACTATGGCAAGATAAGTTCTCATATACTGAGTAGCAACAAGGACAAGGCAAGTTCTCTTATTACCAAAGCTTATAGGGACAAGGTAAATCATCTTATCTTAAATGATTTTAAAATCTATGAGGGCAAGGCTCTTATGATAAATTGCCAAAAGGCAAGTGAGAGAAGGTGTTGCTCTTATGATTAATTCTATTAAAGACAAGAAGAGGCACCCTCCTTAGTTGGAGCAAATAATATTTAATGAAGATGAGAGTGGCGAAGGGGTCAGTCCCCGCCGCCCTCTCGGATTCATATTAATAAGCGGAATAATTCGTGTAAGAAAAGGTAATTCTAATTTATTTTTGATAAAATATTTTAGAAATACTTAGAAAAATTAAAAAGCCATTTATGGCAAGAGTCGAAAGACTAAAGTTCATGGTAATAATTTGCGATAGCAAATAATTATAAAAATTTATAAAAGAAGGAGTTATATTATGAACAAGAAAAAAATTCTATCACTAATCATGGCATTAGTGATGATCGTTGGAGTATTTTCTCCACTAACAGCGTTAGCAGCTGAAGGAGATGCAATAGGTACATTTACTAATGATGATATCTCTAAAACAAAACCTACAAGCACAAAACTTTATGTACACAAATTACAAGCAAGTTCATACAGCGCTGATGTAGGAACAAAAGGAAAAGCACACGACGGTAGTAAACTAAGTGATACACAAATTGGTGAGCTTGGTAAAACACCAAAGCCAATTAATGGAGTTAAATTTAAATACTACAAGATTGATGATGACGCAAAATTTGCTGATATGGTTAAAAAACCTGATAACTACAAAACAGAAGATAAAATGACAGGATATACTGGAACTGAAGCAATAACAGCTACAGTAAATGGTGAAAAAGGTATTCTATCTATAGGCGGAGCAGTTCTTGATCTTCCAGAAGGTAATTACTGGTTTATAGAAACTGGATATGAAAAAGACACAACTGATCCAGAAGCACCAGATAACATTTCATCTTATATTGCAGTACCTTTTGGTATTACATTACCACTAACAAACGTAACTAAAATTACAGTAGATAACGAAACTTATGAACCAGGTACAGTATGGTTAAAGAATGTTCACACATATCCAAAGAACATTACAGGTAATGAACCAGTTCCTGACAAGACAGTTGGAAACCTTGTAAACAAACATGAAACTCACAATGTTGGAGATACAGTAACATGGTATATGAACGCAACAATTCCAACAAATATCAAGGACTACACAAAATTTGAATTCAAAGATACTCTAGAAAACATGCTAGACTATGTTGGAAATATTGAAGTTAAATATGGTAGCGGAGATAAAACTGATTTTGCTGAATTAGAAAATACTTTAACACTTGATACTCATTACACAGTAGTTAATTATGATGAAACTACAAGAACATTTGAAGTAAAATTAACACCAGCTGGTATTGCTGAAGTAGCAAAAAATATTGAAGGAATTACAAATCCAAAAATTTCTGTTAAATTTGATACTACATTAAATAAAGAAGCTAAGGTTGATACAGGCAACCCTAACGAATACACACTTAAATTCAACAATGGTAACACAACTGAAGATAAAGAAAAACCTTCAGATAAGCCAAAAGTATATACAGGAGAAAGAAAATTTGTAAAGACTGATTCTGCTGATAGATCAGTTCTTGCAGATGCAAAATTCGTAGTTAAAAACGCAAAGAGAACAGAAGAAGAAGGACAATACCTAAAGAAAGATGATGCAACAGGTGCAATTTCTTGGGTAAAAACAGAAGCAGAAGCAACTGTATTCACAACAGATGCTAACGGAGAAATTAATGTTGGTAAATTACAATTCACTTATGCAGTTGTAGGTAATCCAACTGATATTGAAAATGTTGAACTTGATAAAGATACCAAATTGAACCAATATCAATTAGTGGAAATTCAAGCTCCAAAGAACTATGCTAAACTTGACCAACCAATTGATTTTGAAATTACACCAGATTCTTATAAATCAGGTGCAGTAAAAATTGAACAAGGAAAAGCTGTTGATGATACAACAAATGGTACACACACTGAAATCAAGAACAAGAAATTAACAATCCCACAAACTGGTGGTATTGGTACTGTTCTATTCACTGTTGTTGGTATTGCTCTAATGGGCGGTGCTGTAATGGCAATGAAGAAAAATAGAGAAGAAGCTTAATTTGTAAATTATTTTAGTTTAATTCTTTGAAAAGACTTTATGATAGAGTCTTGATGAGTGTTGAAAGTTATTTAAGCTTTATAATTATTAAATTGGGAAGGGGATCTTCCCTTTCCCCTACATATTTTGTAAGTGAGGTAGAGATGAAGAAGAGAATATACAGTTTAATAATTTTATTTGCGATGGTAACTACGGTCTTCCTACCTCTTAGTGTTTTGGGAGCATCATCTGTTACCATCGACATAAAGACAAAGGAAAGTTTAAGTAAAAATGATTTAGAGGGCAGGTCTCTTGGTATATGGAAGATAAATGATAAGTTTATCGACACTTCTATGGACAAGACGAGACTTGTTGCCATCCTCGATAGGTTAAGTGAGGCTGACTTAGACAGACAGCTTGAAAATAAGGCTGATAAATGGGTTGTCAGTCCTAAAGAGGCTGATGACTATAAGATTACTCTTAGTCTTGAACCTGGAACTTATTATATAAGGGAGCTTGGGGACAGTAAGGAGAGGTTTATTGAGTCTGCTGTCTTCAGTCCTGGGGAGGCTAATATTATTAAGTTAAAGTGGGGATTAAAGATTACTCCGACACCTCCACCACCACCTCCAGGAGAAACTCCACCACCTCCAGAAACTGTTGTGCTAATCAAAAGTGATGGCGAGGGCAATTATCTTGCTGGTGCCAAGTTTACTCTTCACTATGCCAATGGAGATCCTGTTTTGACAAAGAATGGCGCCTTTGATGATAAGGGTTCTGCTGAAGTTTTTGTCACTGATGAAAATGGCAGGATAACTATTAAGAATGTGAAGGCTGGCATTTATACTTTTAAGGAAGTTGAAGCTCCAGCTGGCTATGAGATAGTGAAAAGTGAAAGTGATTTTGTTATTTTTGAAGGCAAGGGTGCCAATGTAAGTGTCATCAACAAGAAGAAGTTAGGTTCTTATAATTTCTTTAAGACTGATGGGTCTAGGAAGAAGGGCCTTCCTGGTGCAGAGTTTATTATTACTCGTGACAAGGATGGTATGGACGAAAGGGTTAAGCGAAATGGCAAGGACCTTGTTCTAAATTCTGGTAGTGATGGCAAGTTTGCTGTTTACGACCTTCCTTATGGCACTTATTATATTTGGGAGACTAAGGCTCCAGAGGGCTACAGTCTTTTAAATGGCAGTTTGGAATTTGAAATTAATGATAATTCTTTTGAGAAAGTCCTAATTATTGAAAACACTATTGAAAATGGTGACGAGTCACCTCGTCCTCTTCCTAAAACTGGTGACATCACACTCATTGTTTTAGTTGTTGCCGGTGCGGTGATGATTGGATTAGGTAAGTATTTAATCAAGGACAAGAGATAGAATGAGGCTCCTTGCGAGCCTCTTTTTTATGGAGCAATATGAGCAAGAAAAAGAAAAAATCTAATTTTTTATTTATTTTTATTTTCATACTGGGGCTTGGTATTTTGTCCTATCCCATGATATCCAACTGGTATTATAGGATTGAGTCCAACAACCAAGTTGCCGACTACAAGGAAGCGAGAGACCTCTTAAGTGATGAAGAGATAGGGAGAAGGATGAGGCTTGCCAAGATTTACAACGACAATCTGGGCAATGTGACTCCAAAGGACCCTTACAGTGAAGAGGAAAAGCACAAGGCAATCGAAAATTATGCTCAGATGTTAGAGCTAAGGACCAAGATAGGCGTTGTCACTGTTCCTTCTATTGATGTTGAGCTGCCTATTTATGCTGGTACTAACGAGGAGATCCTCCAAAAGGGTGCAGGCCACTTGGAAGGTACATCTCTTCCTATTGGCGGTGAGTCTACTCACACTGTTATCACTGCCCACTCAGGTCTTCCTTCTGCAAGGCTCTTTACGGACCTGCAAAAGGTGAAGATGGGCGAGAAGTTTTACATCGAAAATATTGGGGGGACACTGGCTTATGAGGTTGACCACATTGATGTCATTGACCCAAGTGACTTTTCTCAGCTACTTGTGGTGCCAGAAAAGGACTATGCAACCCTACTTACTTGTACTCCTATTATGATCAACACTCACAGGCTCATTGTCCGTGGTCACAGGGTGCCTTATGTGCCAGAGGTTGACGAAAAAGTTATGGAAGACAAGGGTGGAAATCTTGGAATTGATAAAAGGCTTATCATTCTCTTAATTTTTGCTATAATTATCTTAGTTAGATATTTGTTGTCAAGGCGAAAGAAAAAATTGGCAAAAAAGAGAGAATTGGAAAGGGCAAAAAATATTGAGCTGGCTAAGATGAATATGAGCGCCAATAATAAGAGTGAGGATAATATTAAGGGCGATGGCAATAGTGGAAATGATGATATGAGTAAGGGTGATGGCGATGGTGGAAAAGTTTAAAAAAAATTGGAAAATTATTCTTATTTTTGTGCTTGGGCTAATGATTGCCATTTACCCAATTATTTCAAATTATTATTACACTGTGGAGAACAACAATCAGGTTAAGGACTTCCAAGAGGCTGTTTCTGAAATGCCAGATAAGGAAGTTTTGGAGAGGATCGATCTTGCCAAGGCATACAATGATACTCTCGACCCTTCAAGGCTGGCTGACCCCTACACTGAAAGGGAAAAGAAGGGCGTGGAAAACTACGCTCGTATGCTTGAAGTTAGGGAAAAAATTGGCTACATTGATGTGCCAAAGATTAACCAACAAATTCCTGTCTACGCTGGTACTTCTGAAGACATTTTGCAACACGCTTGTGGTCACTTGGAAGGGACATCTCTTCCTATTGGTGGCAAGGACACTCACGCTGTCATTACAGCCCACAGGGGACTGCCACAAGTTAAACTCTTTAGGGACCTAGACAAGATGGAAGTGGGAGATCTATTCTTCTTCACAAATGTTAAGGAGACTCTAGCCTACAAGGTGGACCAAATTCTCGTTGTGGAACCTTGGGACTTCGAGCCAGTCCTAGTTGTGGAAGGCAAGGACCTCATGACCCTACTTACTTGTACGCCTTACATGATAAATTCTCACAGACTGCTTGTGCGTGGTCACAGGGTGCCTTATGTGCCAGAGGTGAAAGAGGAAATTGAAAGAGCTAAGTTCAACTACAAGTCTCTAATTGTGCCGGGAATCGTTCTTGCTGTAGTTATGCTTATTATATTCTTATATATTAGACATAGGAGGAGAAGACGCTATGAAGGTTAAGACTAGGGTTTTAATTGGATATTTATTTATTCTCTTGGGGATTTTTATGCCCCTACTTGCCTTTACTTCCATGTCTTATAGGGAAATTGTGGCGAACAAAAGGTATGCGGCTTTTAAGGAAAAGGAAGAAAGTTTAACTGATGACCTTAAAAAGTACAATGAAGATGTGACAAAGGGCGATGCCAATATTATCGACCCCTTCTCCAACGAGGACTACAAGGGTTATTATGACATTAAGGGCATAGACAAGGAGGAGGTCTTTGCCTACCTCATTATCCCAAAGCTTGACATGAAAAAGCCGATTTATCTTGATGCAACTTACAAGCACTTGGATCTTGGTGTAGCACAAGTTGAGGGGACAAGTCTTCCCCTTGGTGGCAAGTCCACGAGATCTGTCATAGCTGGCCACAGAGGCTGGTGGGGAGACCTCATGTTTTACAATGTAGAGAAACTTGAAGAAGGTGACGACATTTTTATTGACGGTCGGTCTGGACTTTTGAAGTACAAGGTCACTGGGCAGGAGATAATTGACCCCAGCGATTGGGAAAAAGTTCTGCCTATTGAGGGCAGGGACATGGTCACACTTTTAACTTGTCATCCAAAGAGACCACCGAGACCAAAGAGGCTGCTCATTAACGCAGAGAGAGTAGTGGAGAAAAAGGCAGAGCCTGTGGAAAAAGTAAGTGAAGAAAGACAAGTTTCTTATTTGAAGTACGGAATCTATGGCGTGACTCTTGTGGGTTGGCTTGCTTTTATTATCACCTTCTTTAAGATGATAGGCTATGTAAGAGAAGGCAAGAGAAGGAAGAAAAGATAATAGATAGTTTTAGCGATATAATTTTTAGAGTCTGGTTGACTTACAAAAGCCAGACTCTTTTTGTTTTGGCAAAAATTTTTGCTTTACAAGAGTTTTATGGAGTTTTGTCAAAAAAAAGTCCTTGCTCGAATATCTCATTCCAAAAATTGTTGCCTTCTAAATCTTGAACTTCTAAAATCGCAAAGTCGCTTCGCTCCAACAGTGCGATTTTAGCCGAAGTTCTTCGATTTGAAAGCAAAGCAATTTTTTACATAGGATATTCTTAGCAAGGAGCTTTTTTATATGCTTACATATGAAGTAAAATTTACAAATTCACAAGCATTTGACTTATAAAAGTCTAGCAGATATATTAACAAATTATAGAATTATGATAAAATTAGTTTGAGGAGATGGTCCTATGGCACAAATTAATGTCAGAGTAGATGAAGATGTTAAAAGAAAGGCAGAGAGAGTCTGCCAAGAAATTGGAATTTCTATGTCTTCTGCAATAAATATTTACTTGAAAAAAATAGCGAGAGAAAATAAAATCCCCTTTGAATTAACAGCAGATCCTTTTTATAGCAGAGAAAATATGGATTATCTTGAAAAGAAATATAAGGAATATAAAGATAGGAAATCAAATCTTATTGATGATGAGGATTAGAATTATTTATTTTTAATAATTTGTGATAAATTAAAATGTCCAAATTCAAATCGTTTAACTTATGATAAAATATTTTTTATAAAGTGGAAAAGAAATGAGGGAGGAGGAAGCTTATGGTTGATTTAACAAATGTTGGAAGAAATATAAAATGTTTAAGAGAGAAATCTGGACTAAATCAAAGGCAAGTTGCTGAGTTTTTAGACTTGGACCAAGACATGATTTCTAAAATTGAAAAGGGCAAAATAAATATTTCAGAAAGTCAAATTGATAAGTTGGCAAATTTGTTTTGCTGTCCTGTTTCTTCCATTTTGTATGGAAATGAAGATTTAACTTGCAGGGTAGATTATAAGTCTGATTCAATAACAAGAGAGGACTTAGAAGCTTTGTCTTTAATTAACAAGCTTGTACTTAATCAATTTGAAATGGATAGGATTGCAAGGAAGAGCCAAGATGCAAAGTAAGATGAGTTTAAGTAGATTATATTAACATAATAGGAAGAAAAGGATGCGGGTTTTGTGCCTGCATCCTTTTTGTATGTTTGTTTTCTAAATTTTTTCAAAAGTCGTGATAACTTAAAGTTTCTTAATTGCTTTTAAAATTCATAAGATCTTAAAAATTTTAAATATTTTAAATGTTTTAAATGTTTTAATTATTTTCAAAAGTTCCAAGAACTTGAACTTTTTTATCCCTTATCATAACTTTTCCTAAAGCTATTACTGTATCTATATCAAGTGTTTTTTCGTCAAGCAAATTTATATCTGCATCAAAGCCTACTTTAATATTTCCCTTATTCTTTAGGGATAATATTTTTGCTGGGTTTGTGGTAAGACCTCTTAATGCGATTTCAAGTGGGATGTCTTCTTTAAAGACACATTCCTTTATGGCTTCAAGTAGGCAAGATGATTTGCCAATGCCTAGTCCTACATATTCATTTTTTTCGTTAAACATTGGGAAGCTTCCCTGTCCGTCTGAAGTGAAAGTAAAGTTATCAAGACATATTTTTTCATCAATTATGCGCCTTAATGCCTTAGAGATTCTAACTTCTCCGTATTCTTTTTCCCAAAGGTCGGGGTCATCTGCACCAGTGAAGTCACAATAGCCACCACGCTTTAAATATTTTATGCTTTCTTCAAAAAGTTTTGGATTTCTGCCACAGTGAGTTGGCAAAAATTGTGAAATAGGTATTTCTGTTTCGTCTACTGCACGATTTAGATAATCTAAATTAGACTTTCCATCGCCCATGTGGATGTTAATTATGCCAGCCTTGTCAGAGAGCATTCCTGCTACTCTTACATTTGCTGCAAGGCGAAGGAATTCTTCAAAGGTAGGCTGAGATGATCTGTGGTCAGATAGGGCGATTTCCCCTGCCCCAATAATCTTGTCAATGGACATTATATCCTTCATGACATCGCCTGTGAGGGTAGGAGTTGGTATTTGATAGGCTCCTGTGTAGATATAAGATGTTATTCCTTCTTCTTCAAGACCTCTTGCCTTGGCAAGTAGGGCAGATATATCTCTTGCCACTCCATCTGTCCCCAGTGTTCCAACAACTGTTGTTACGCCAGCTTTTGTTAATGTGCTTAGTGTTATTTCTGGAGTTCTAGTTTTAAAACCACCTTCGCCACCGCCACCAAGTATATGAACATGGCAGTCTATAAAGCCAGGTGTCAAAATTTTTCCTCTCCCGTCGATTTCTTCTACATCCAAGCAAGACACATCAATTTTAATTTCATCTTCAATGGCTGCAATTTTATCGCCGAGAATTAATAGGTCTTTTGTTCCTAAAAATTCTGGGCTATAAACTTTTGCCTTTCTAATAACTTTAATCATCTTATTCAAATTTATCACTTCCTATTGGAAATTAATAAGGACTGCAACGATTAATATTATTGAGCCAAGTAGGAAGAAGAAGGCTTGCATCTTGATTTGGAATTTTGCCCACTTAGACCAATCTATACCAGCAACGCCAAGGACACCAATTAAACTTGCAGAAACTGGTGTAAAGGCATCCATAAAGCCTGCGCCCATTTGGTAAGCAAGGACTGCAATTTGTCTTGAAAGACCAACTAAGTCAGCGAGTGGTGCCATAATAGGCATAGTTAGGGCTGCTTGACCTGAGTTTGATGTTACAACTAGGTTAAAGAGTGATTGGAATAGATACATACCAATTGCTGCGATTGCCTTTGGCACGCCAGCGAAGGCATTGCCCATGGAGTAAAGAATTGTATTTAAAGCAGAGAAAGAATTTGCATCGCTGCCACCAAGTACAATTAAAATACCCTTAGCCATACCTACAACAACTGCTGTGCCAGCAAGGTCTGCTGCACCATGTTGGAAACAAGAAGCCATATCGTTAATTGTCATGTTGTTTAATTTAAAGATTACAGCAGTAAGACCTGAAGCTAGACCCATAACAAAGAATTGAGAAGCTATTTCAGGAATGTAGTAACCCTTCTTCATAACTCCCCAAACTATCCAAATTAAAACTGCCAACATTTCAAGTAAAATAATTTTATGGCCAAGTTTAAATTCTTGTGCAGAATTGTCTTCTGCTAATTTTTCTCTAAATTTATTGTCTGTATCATAGACAACTGAAAGAGTTGGAGTCTTTCTAATTCTTTCGGCATAGACCATAGTGTAAGCTGCACCAAGACCAGTAACTACAACCCAACATACAAGTCTAAAGCCTGCACCAGATAAAACTGGAATGCCAGCTATACCTTGAGCTATGGCAACGGAGAAGGGACTCATCCAAGAAACGGCATTGCCAAGTTGTGATGCAACGAAGGTTACAGTTACGGCGACAATGGAGTCATAGCCAAGGGCAATGACAAAGGGAACCATTACCATGGAAAAAGGTATAACTTCTTCACTCATGCCAAAGGTAGCTCCACCTAAGGAGAATAGGTAAAATAAAATTGGAATTGCAAATTTTTCGAGGCCCTTTGTCTTGTTGATTACAGCATAAATACCAGCATCAATGGCGCCAGTAGACATGATGATACCAAAGGCTCCACCTACAACTAAAAGTAGGGCAACAATACCAACGGCAGAACCGTATTTATCGCCGGACACTAGACCTTCAAATAAGTAGTTTAGAAAACCAAAACCATTGAAGTCATCAGTACCCCAAATTTTTGCTGTCTTATTTAAGTTGACAGATTTATCATAAAAATTATCCCCATAAAGTCCGTATAAAGTGTCATCTGTCAAGCCAACCGCATCAAGAGCGCCTTGGTCCCAAGAATCAGCTGGAGTTTTTAGAAGTTCAGCAAAGGCCTCCTCATCAATTTCCTTTTCTTCCATAGCATCTTTATCTTGGTATAAAGTGTTAAGATTTTGAGCTAGGAAGTCCTTGTTAAGAGGGTGCATATATCTAAAAGTTTCGGTCTGCAAAACAGTTCTTGTGTCAGTTTCCCCAGAAGCGTTTACATATTCAACATCGTGAGTTGAGAATTTACCAGCAGGAATTAAAAATGTTAAGCACCAACAAATAAGAACTACAACAAAAATAATTGCATAAGTATGCGGCGTTTTAAATTTTGTTAAATCTTTTTTTCTCATAATTTTCTCCTTTCGAGTTTTATATTTTATCCATATTATTTTAAGAGGCAGTAAATTTTATTTAATTAAGATAATATAAAGACGAAAAATAAATTTAAAGCCATATTAAAGTAAGCTAAAAAATTAAAATTTATAAGCTGGGGATCTTGGACTAACTTTTAAATTTATCATAAGTTAGATGCTATATGGATATTTTTAAAGACATAAAATATTAGAGCTTATTTTCAATAAAAATTTAAGCTTAGAATAATATATCTTTGTAAATAGTATATATCAAAAGGCTTTCATTTTGTACAAATAAAGTTGTAATAAGGGGTTTTAATTTAAAAATAAAAAAAATGCAGCTTTTGTGGCCGCATCTATTTTGTATGGTTTTTATATTGCTTAGTTTTTTAATTATTTTTTATAAAATTTATTTTTTTATAATTTTTTATCTCTCATTTATTTTGGTGGGAGATTTTTTTGAAGACTTCAGCGTATTTTGCGAAGAGCTTTTCTAATTCCTTGACGCTATATTTTTTGCTGTAGGAGCTATTCATTATGTCCTTAAGGACAGCTTGAATCTTGTTGTGGATCTTTATGTCTGTAACTATGGATGTCTTTGTGCTTAGCTTGTCCCCTTCAATTTTTTTGAAGAACATATTGTTTTCGTTGATGAAGAAGTTAAATTTGTCCAAGCCCATGGACTTTAGGTATCTGTTGTCATTAATGATATAAAAGTTTATGTTCTCATTATTCTTCATGATTTCGATTATATTTTTTAGGTGGTCTTCTATTTCATTAGGACTTAGTTTTGCCCTAGTGGAGCAGTAGAGGATATTGCCAGTTTCTAAGTAGTTTAAGAGGCTAGTCCTTGTGGTCAAGAAATTTATCTTGGCATCAACAAAAAGTTCGTCCCACAAAAGTTTTATGCCGGCAATTTCTTTTTTGTTTATTTCTTGATCCTGGTCAAGGGAAGCTTCTATTCTGTCAATGACTTTGTTGGGCAGCAAAAATTCAAAGCCGTAATTGGATAAGAATAAAAATTCGTTGTCGGAGTAAAAATATTTTCTGTAATTTGTCTCTGCCATCTCTTGGGCAGAGGATGTGACAATTATTTTGTTGAGACCGTCAAAGAAGTGGTCCATAAAGGAAGAAATTTCAAAGAGGGTGTCAAGTTCTCTTCCTGAAGTTAGGGTTGAGTAGTCCTCTCTTTCGGCGATGATTATATACATCTCGCCCTTTATCAGTATAAAGTCGCAGTGAGTGTAGCTGCGCTCATAGAATTCTAAGTTTATGGAAGAATTATCTGTGATAATTTTTAAAAGATCTATTTTTTCTATGTCATCTTTTTTGCAAAGAAGGTGGAGGTTCACTTCTACATCTCTTGACACTTTTTTTATGGTCTGAATTAGTATGTCTGCATAGGGACTTGTGATGTCAAAGGTTGCCCAGATGTCAAGGTCTATGTTCTCCAAAATTAATTTTTCTAGGATTTCTTTTAAGTCGCTTTCCACGCTAGATGTCTTGAAGATGAAATTTGTGCCTTGTGGTCTTTCTTCTACTGCATCGGAATTTGTGTAGGCATAGGACTCGTTTAGGAGCTTATAGATTAAGACTTCCAACCCTTTTTCCGGTTCTTTTTTTAAGATTTCTGAATTTTTTAATTCAAAGCTAAGGAGAAAGTCTTTGGTCTTGTCCTCTTCTATGAGGGCCCTTGCAAATAGGGGCGCAAGTTTTCTATTTATGGTGTAAATATTTTTTGATGAGGGAATTTTTTTGCCAGAGTTCCACTTGCTTATGTAGGATATGTCATAGTCCAAGGCATAGGCAAGGGTGGAGAGCTTAGTATTTGTCATGTCTGTTAAAATTTTAAAAACTTGTCTGTATTGCCACATATTTTATCTCCTTCCTTAAAATTATATATATATAGATTATATTTATTTGTTGAATAAAAGTCAAATAATGTCACTATGATTCAAGTTCTTGCAAGTGCCAATAAACCGTTTTTTTACAATAAGGTTATATAATAAAAGCAAGAAGAATATTTTTAAAAAATTTGGAGGGAAACATGGCAAATTATAATTCTGTAACTGATAAGGTTATTGAGGACATTAAGGCTGCTGTTAGCGGCAAAGTATATGTTGGCGAAGAAATCAATATTGACTTCTTCCACGACGAAATGCCAATTTATGGCGAAGGACAACCGGACCTAGTTGTTGATGTTACTTCTGCAGAAGAAGTTTCAAAAATCGTAAAAATTTGTAACGAAAATAAAATTCCAGTATTGGCAAGAGGTGCTGGCACTGGTCTTACTGGCGCTGGAGTTTCAAGATTTGGCGGCGTAATGCTTAATATGCAATCAATGAATAAAATTCTTGCTTATGATGAAGAAAACATGGTTGTTAAAGTTGAGCCAGGGGTTCTACTAAACGACCTTGCTGAAGACTGCTTGACAAGAGGTTATATGTATCCACCTGATCCAGGCGAAAAGTTTGCAACTCTTGGGGGAAATGTTGCTACTAATGCTGGTGGTATGAGAGCTGTTAAGTATGGCACTACAAGAAACTATGTGCGTTCAATGGAAGTTGTTCTTCCTACTGGTGAAATCACTCAATTTGGTGCAACTGTTTCTAAGACTTCAACTGGTTATTCTCTAAAGGACTTAATTATTGGTTCTGAAGGAACTCTAGGAATTATCACAGAACTTACTTTAAAAATTATTCCTGCTCCAAAGGAAACTATTTCTCTAATCGTTCCTTATGAAGATCTTGACACTTGTATTTCAACTGTTCCACAACTTTTCAAGGCTCACTTAAACCCACAAGCTATTGAATTTATGGAAAAAGAAATTGTTAATATGTCTGAAATTTATATTGGCAAGGCAACTTTCCCTAAGGAACTAGAAGGAATTGACATTGGCGCTTATCTTCTTATCACTTTTGACGGAAATGATGAAGATGAACTTAACGATATTATTGAAGAAGCTGCTGAAGTTCTTATGGAAGCTGGAGCAATTGACATCTTAGTTGCTGACACTCCAAACAAGATTAAGGAAGCTTGGGCTGCAAGATCATCCTTCCTTGAAGCTATTGAATCACAAACTAAACTTCTTGACGAATGTGACGTTGTTGTGCCAATTAACATGATTGCTAAGTATGTTCACTATGTAAACGAAAGAGCTAAGGACTTCCCATTTGAAGTTAAGTCTTTTGGTCACGCAGGCGATGGCAACTTACACATCTACACTTGCTCAAATGACATGGAAAAAGAAGAATTCTTGAAAGAAGTTGAAGTTTTCATGAAGGACATTTATGGAAAGGCTTATGAAATGGGCGGACAAATTTCTGGTGAACACGGAATTGGCTTTGGTAAGAAGGAATTCTTAAAGATGTTTGAAGGGGATGTAAATACTGAACTTATGAGAGGAATTAAAAAGGTATTTGACCCTAACATGATTTTGAATCCAAACAAAGTTATTTAATTAAGAGAAAAAGGGGATAAAGATGGCATATTTAATTTCTGAAGAAGCAAAGGACTTGCTTTTAGATGTTAGAAACTTCTGCGAAAAGGAAGTTGTTGAAGTTTGTAAGGAAGCAGACAGAAGTGGCGAATGGCCAGAAGACTTATACGAAATGGCAAAGGAACAAGGATATTTTGCCCTTGAAGTGCCAGAAGAATTAGGTGGGCCTGGTCTTTCAAGAGTGGATATAGCCGCTCTATTTGAAGAAATGGCAAAGGCTGACGCTGGTTTTGCCACTACTATTTCTGCATCAGGACTTGGCATGAAGCCAGTTCTTATTGCAGGAAGCGAAGAGCAAAAAAATTATATTGCTGACATAGCTATGGAAGGCGGACTTGGTGCCTTCTGTCTTACTGAACCAGGTGCTGGTTCTGATGCAAGCTCAGGAACTACTACTGCTGTAAAAGATGGCGACGAATATGTGATTAACGGAAGAAAGTGCTTCATCACTAATGGTGCTGTTGCATCTTATTATTGTATTACTGCCTCAACTGATAAATCTAAGGGAGTAAAGGGACTTTCTATGTTCTTAGTGCCAGCAGGAACTCCTGGTCTAAGCTCAGGCAAGGAAGAAGACAAGATGGGAATTAGAACTTCTAATACAACTGATGTTGTCCTTGAAGATTGCAGAATTCCTGCATCAAATCTTATTGGCGAAGAAGGCAAGGGCTTTTCTATTGCCATGAAGACTCTTGACCAAGCTAGGGCTTGGATGGGTTGTATAGCTGTTGGTATCGCTCAAAGAGGAATTGACGAAGCTAAAAAATATACAGATGAAAGAATCCAATTTGGCAAAGCTATTAATGCAAATCAAGCTATTCAATTTAAACTAGCTGATATGGACATTCAAACAGAAGTTGCAAGACAAATGGTTGCCAATGCACTTACAAGAATGGACATGGGCCTAAGCTACAATAGAGAGTCTGCAATTGCAAAATGCTTTGCATCTGATATAGCTATGAGAGTGGCAGAAGATGCCATTCAATTATTTGGCGGTTATGGCTATAGCAGAGAATATCCTGTTGAAAAACTTTTAAGAGATGCAAAGATCTTCCAAATTTTTGAAGGTACTAACGAAATTTTGAGAATTGTTGTTGCTAATAATTTATTGAGAGGTTAAGAATGAATATTTTAGTATGTATAAAAGAAGTGCCTGATGATTCAGTTGCAGTTTCTGTCCAAGGGGACAGAGCTGCAATAGATTCCATCACACCTGTTGTTAATGCCTTTGACACTTATTCCCTAGAAATGGCTGTAAGGTTAAAGGAAGAAGTTGAAGGACAAGTAACTGTTCTTTCTATTGGCGGTGAAGATGTTAAAAATTCACTTAAAAACTGTCTAGCTGTTGGAGCTGACAAGGCTTACTTAGTAAAGCGTGATGATTATAGAAGTCTTGACGCAAAAATGATTACAGAAATTCTTATGGGAGCAAAGGCGAAATTGGAAGAAGAACTTGGCAAATTTGACCTTGTATGCTTTGGTAAAGAAACAACTGATGCTGAAGGCTCACAAGTTGGAGTTTATTTTGCCAATAAATCTGATCTTGGCGTTGTCACATCTGTTATCGAAATGAAATTAGATGGGGACAAGCTAATCACTAAGCAAGAAATTGACGGTGGCTATAGAGAAGTTGAAACAAAAACTCCATGCGTTGTAACTATTGCTAAGCCAGATTATGAACCAAGATACCCTACTATAAAATCAAAAATGGCTGCAAGAAGACAAAAGATTGAAGACTTTGAAGTTACTTGTGACTCTTCTTTAACTCTTGAAGAGATTAAGGACTTTGAACCTAAGAAGAGGGAAGCTGGAGTTAAGATTCAAGAAGAAGAGCCAGAAGATAGCGTAGCAAAGGCTATTGCAATCATGAAGGAACAAAAGGTTTTATAGGAGGAAAAGATGAAAAATATATTAACTTATATAGAAATTAAAGAGGATGCTCCTATTAAACTTTCTTTAGAAGCTCTTTCTAAGGCAAGTGAAATTGCAGTTGAAAAGGGAACTAAATCTCTTGCTTTAATTACAGAAGAATTAAAAGATGATGAATTAAATAAATTAAGAGGAGCAGGAGCAGAAGACATTATAGTGGTAAAAAGAGATGCCTACAATATGGAAGACTTCTCAAATATTATTGTTGAAGTGGCTAAAAAATATGACTGTGAAGACATCTTTATTCCAGGTACACTTGACGGCAAGGACTTGGCTCCAAATGTTGCTGCCACACTTGACACAGTTTCTCTTACAAATGTAATGGAAATTAAATTTGAAGGAGAAGATATAATCTTTGTTACTCCTTCTTATGGTGCAACTGTTTTAACTGAATCAAAGCTAAACAAGGCTCCAAGAATTATCACAGTGAGAGCAGGATCCTTTGACAAGAGAGAGGACCTAAATGGCGCAGGAAATCTTGTAGAAGAAAACATTGATGAAGTGAAGGACATAAAATCAATCATAAGAGATGTGGTAATGGCAGCAGGTGCTGAAATAAATCTTGAAGATGCACCTATCATTGTAACTTGTGGTAGAGGGGCATCATCTGATGAAATTTTCCCACTTGTGAAGGAACTTGCTGATGCTTTTGGTGCTCCAATCTCAGGAACAAGACCTGTAATTGATGATGGAGTTCTACCTAAGGCTTCACAAATTGGTCAATCTGGTAAAATTGTTTCTCCAGCCCTATACATTGGCTGTGGAGTTTCTGGCGCAGTGCAACACATTTCTGGCATGGAAAACTCTGGATTTATCCTAGCAATAAATAAGGATGAAGACGCTCCTATATTTAAGCTAGCTGATGTGGGAATAGTTGGAGATTGTAAAGTTATTCTTCCACTACTTATTGAAGAAGTGAAAAAAATTAAAGAAAACGCATAGGTGACTTATGAACTATTTAAAGGAATTTGTAATATTATGTGTCTGCTTAATGCTTGGAGTAGTGACTAGACACCTTATAAATTTCCCAATACCTGAAGCTGTATATGGTATGATTTATCTCTTCATAGCCTTTGCAGTTGGAATAATAAAACCCGACGATGTTAAAAAGACTTCCAATGGAATTTTACAAAATTTGGCGATTTTGTTTGTGCCAGCAGGCGTTGGCATTATAAATTCCTATGACGAGATAAGGGGAAAGGCTGGCCTACTCGTGGTTTTAGTAGTCCTTGGCACAGCTATAACAATGGGACTCACTGGTAAAATTATAGAAATTTTACAAAGGAGGAAAGATGTTTAGTAACAAATACTTTGGAATCATTTTGACTTTTGCAACTTTTGAAATAGGAAAGATGATAAACAAAAAATTAAAAACTCCTTTGGCTAATCCTCTACTAATATCCATTGCCCTATGTATCTTATTTTTAAAGGTGACAGGAATACCCTACGAAGATTATAAGCAGGGTGGAGACTTTATAATGTTCTTCATCGCTCCTGCCACAGTAGCAATGGTTGTTGATTTGTACGAAAATTTGCCCGAATTAAAGAAAAATTTAATCCCTATTCTTTCAGGAACGGTACTTGGCTCTGTAATTGCAATGTTATTTGTGGTCTTTGTCTTCCACATGGCTGGCTTTGACAAAAACATAGTTGTGTCTGCAACGCCACAATCAATTACAACTGCAATTGCAATTTCTCTTTCTGAAGAGTATGGCGGCGCCTCTGCCATTACTGCAGTGCTTGTAGTAATAAGAGGGGTGACTGGTGCAGTTATTGCTCCAATGATCATAAAGCTCTTTAGGATAAAGGATCCAACAGCACAAGGTGTTGCAATTGGTACATCTTCTCACGCAGTTGGAACATCTGAAGCGAGAAAGCTTGGCGAGATCCAAGGTGCCATGAGTGGACTTTCAATTGCAGTGGCAGGTCTTGTGACTGTAATCCTAATGCCTCTTGCAATGAAAGTTATAGAAAGCTTATTTTAAGGCGAATGTTGTTTTGAACTAAATAAATTTATTAGACCTATTGTCTCCCTCAATAGGTCTATATTTTTTTGTTTTTCTTATTTCAAGTAATCCGACTCACTCGACAATGCTCCCTATTCGGTCGCATCGTCTTCCTTCGCTGGATAAGATTTTTCATCAGCTCATGCATCGCTAAGGCTCGCATTCGCTGTGAAAACCTGAAAAAACCGAGACTTGTCTCGGTTTTTCTTATCATTAAAAAAGCTTGGTGAGAGTAAAATTTCACCAAGCTTTTTAAGTTAAATTATTTTATTTTCTATTTTTTATTTCTTCTATTAAGTCTGGAACTATATTAAATAAATCGTCAACTATTCCGTAGGATGCTGTGTTAAATATTGCTGCATCTGGGTCATTGTTGATGGCAATAATTGTTGCAGAATTTTCCATGCCCTTTGTGTGTTGGATGGCTCCAGAAATTCCAAGGGCAATGTAGAGGTCTGGTTTTACTTGGACGCCAGTTACACCGACTTGTAGGTCCTTGTCGCACCAGCCAAGGTCTGTTACAGCTTTAGTTGCTCCAACAGCACCGCCAAGGGCGTCTGCAAGTTCTTCTACTAGGTGCCAGTTTTCTGGGCCGCCAAGTCCTCTGCCGCCAGATACAACTACCTTTGAATTAAGAAGTTTGTCAAGAAGTGGATTGATGTCAGCTTTTTCAAAATCAATGAATTTTGTCTTAACATCTTCTTCACTTAGTCCAGCTTCTTCTTTTATTATTTCAACTTCTCTTTTTTCGTCGCGAGGAGCTTCTACAAAAGAGCCTCTTCCAATAGTTGCCATCATTGTTTCAGATAAAATTCTTACATCGCAGAATAATTTTCCATCAAAGGAAGGTCTAATCCACTTGATGTCAGCCTTATCTTCTGTTAGTTCAACAGCAGAGCAATCGGCAACAAGTCCAACATGTCTTCTTGCTGAAACTCTTCCTGCCAAGTCACGACCATTGTGGCTTGCTGGCAGCATGACAATTGCTGGATCATATTTATCCATTAGGGCTTCCAAAACTTTTGCATAGGCAAGTGTATTGTAATTTTCTAAAAGTTCGTCATCTACTTGGATTACCTTGTCGGCACCGTAGTAGCCAGATTCCTTTGCAAGCTCGTCATTTTTGTAACCAATTTCAATAGCTACAAGTTCTTTATTTAATTCATCAGAAAGTTCTCTTGCCTTTGACATAGTTTCTTTAGTAATAAGTGAAAGTGAACCTTCTGAAGCTTCGTTTACTACCCAAATATTTCCTTTTTTCATTTTATCACCTACACTAATATTTTCTTATCTTCTAAGATCTTAATGACTTCTTCTATATTTTCTTTGGCGGAGCCCTTGTCAATAAGGTTTCCTGCTTCAGATTTTCTTGGAGCAGATAAATCTTTTACAATTGTAAGAGACCCCTTTTGTCCAAGTTTTTCAAGGTCAAGTCCAAGAGAAGATGGAGTCATTTCGTGAATTTCTTTTTCTTTGGCAATGTCGCTTCTCTTTAGGGCAAACTTTGAAGGTTTATTTACAGAGCCCTTAAGTGCAGATGCAACAAAAGGGGTGGAAAGTTTTACAGTTTCAATGCCTGTGCCAATATTTCTCTTTACTTCAAATTCGCCGTCTACATAGTTAATGTCTGAGACATAAGTCACTTGGTTCATGCCAAGTCTTTCTGCAACTTGGGGACCAACTTGTCCAGTGTCGCCGTCCATTGTTTGATCGCCAGTAAAGATTATGTCGTAGTCTCCAATGGATCTCGCTGCTTCAGCAAGGGCATAGGAAGTTGCTATTGTGTCAGAACCCTTAAATTCAAGTCCTTCCAATAGGTAGGCTTCTTCTGCACCCATTTGGATACATTCACGCAAATATTTTTCTGCAGATGGTGGTCCCATAGTTAGGACATCAATCTGTACATCTTCTTCTACTTGTTCTGATATATTTAATGCAAATTTCAATCCGCATAGGTCAGATGGATTTATTATAGTTTTAATTCCATCTCTAATTAAGTTATTAGTTTCTGGATCGATTCTCGCATTAGTTGTGTCAGGAACAGTTTTCATCAATAATAATATTTTCATAGTTCCTCCTAAAATTTATTAATTATTCATCATAATTATATCATACCCCAAAATGATTAAAGTATTTAACAGTCCTAGATTTAATGAAATTATTTTATTTCATAACTTACTTAAAAAATTTTCTATCTGTATTATAATATATAGAGGGTTATTTGTTTTAAAATAATTAATTTTATAGAAAGGAAGAAAAAATGAAAAATTTAAAGTTTAAAAAGATCCTAAGCCTGCTTTTGGTTTTTATTATGATGGCAGGAATTTTAGGCGGATGCGGTAAAAAAGAAGATAGCGAAGAAAAAAATACAGGAACAAATAATGTTTCTACAGAAGAAAAAGTTGCTACAAAAGATGAGGATGGAAGTCACATAGTCACTGACCACGCAGGTCACGAAGTTGAGGTTCCAAATAAAATTGAAAAGATTGTAATTGACCAAGTGCCAATTCTTTCAACTTACATGGCATACAATGAAGGCAAGGCTCCTTACATTGTGGGCTATGCTGGTTCTTTAAAGCAAGTTATTTCTGAAACAGTTTTAAAGGACATGGCACCAGAACTTTTAGATGCAAGTAACACTGTTCAAGGTCAATCAGACATCAATGTGGAAGAAATTATGAAGTTAAAGCCAGATGTAATTTTCTACAATGCAAAAAACCAAGATAGATACGAAAAGCTATCTAAGACTGGAGTACCATGCATTGGCTTTGTAACTATGGGAGCAGACACTCCTGCTGACCCAATAAATAGGTATGGAGAGTGGCTAAAGCTTCTTGAAGATGTCTTTGGCGAAAAGGGAAAGATGGATAATTTCTTGGCAGCTGGCAATGATATTGTTAAGGATGTTGAAGAAAGAATTGCGAAAGTCCCTGATGAAAAAAGACCTAGCGGCATGATCCTTTGGAAGTATCAAGAAGGCACTCCAATTGTTGCTGGCAAGGGAACTTTTGGCGACTTCTGGCTAAAGAGACTAAAGGTAAAAAATGTGGCAGAAGAAGCAAAGGGCTATGCCAAGGTAAATGTTGAGCAAATTTATTCTTGGAACCCAGATGTATTTTATCTTGACGGACCTGGTCTTTTAAATATTAAGACAGAAGATGTCTACAATAATTCTGTAGAGGGTTTTGATTTTTCTAATTTAAAGTCTGTTAAGGACAAGAGAGTTTACAACTCAAAGCTTGGCATGTGGAACTGGCTTACACCAAATCCAGATGCGCCACTTGTTCTTGCATGGCTAGCTAGCGAAACTTATCCAGATGCCTTTAAGGACTACGACTTGAAGAAAGTTATTAAAGACTACTACCAAAAATGGTACAATTATGAACTTACTGATGAACAAATCGAGGACATGTTTAATATATGATAAAAAAATATTGCACTAGAGATGACGGAAAACTCCGTCTCTCTGTGTATCTTATTTTATTCATTCTTCCCCTAGTCTGTGCAGTCCTTGCACTTTCTATGGGCAGGATGAAGGTAAATATTTCTGAAATAATAAATTTATTTAAAAATTACATATTAAGAAGAGACTTGGACCCTATGATGGAGTCCTTAATTTTTAAGATAAGGCTGCCAAGGATTCTCACTGCCATAATAGTGGGCGCAGGTCTTACTGTGGCAGGCATTGCCTTTCAAGCTCTCTTTTCAAATCCATTGGCGACACCAGATATACTGGGAGTGACAAGCGCCTCAAGCCTTGGAGCAATTATTGGGATTTTACTTTCTCTTGGCACTATGGGCATTCAAGTCCTTGCCCTTGTGACTGGTCTCATTTCAATTTTTATAACCATAAATCTTGTGAGGCGAGATGAGTCCTCCATTGTCATGCTAGTTTTGGCTGGGATTATTGTATCTTCTCTTGCCAATGCCTTTAGCTCCCTATTAAAATACACAGCTGACCCCATGGACAAGCTGCCACAAATTACTTATTGGCTAATGGGAAGCTTTGGCAGGACTTCTTACAAGAACTTAATCTTGGCAGGACCCCTCATTATAATTTCAATTTTTGTAATTTATAAGATGAGCTGGAGTTTAAATCTCCTTTCCCTATCAGAGGAAGAGGCAAGGTCTCTGGGTGTAAATGTAAAGAGAACAAGATTTATTTTTATACTGGCCACAACAATAATAACTGCATCTAGCGTCTCCATTTGCGGGCAAATTGGTTGGATTGGCCTCATCATTCCCCATCTTGTTAGGATGCTCATTGGGGCAAATAATCTTTACACTCTGCCCTTTGGCATAAGCTTTGGTGCAGCCTTTATGGTCTTAATTGAAGCCCTATCAAGGACAGTTTCTGTAATTGAGCTTCCAATTTCAGTTCTCACTGCAATTATTGGGGCGCCAATTTTTATAATGCTCATGAGAAGGTCTGGAGGAATATTCAAATGAAACTAGAAGTTTCCAAGGGATTTTTTAAATTTAAAAAGACAGACTATATTTTAAGGGACATAAATTTTTCTCTAGTTGATGGTGACGTCTTGGCAATTCTTGGACCCAATGGAGTGGGCAAGACCACTCTCATAAAGTGTTTGACGGGACTTCTTCCTTGGACTAGGGGCGAGACTTTTATTGATGGCAAAAATATTTCTGCCATGAAGGAAAGAGAAGTCTGGTCAAAAATTTCCTACATTCCACAAAAGAGGAATTTTTCCTTTTCCTACACTGGACTTGAAATGGTCCTCTTTGGGTCAACTTCATCCTTAAATATTTTTGAAAGACCTAGCCAAAAAGAAATTGAGAGGGCGAGTGAAGTCATGAAGATGATAGAGATCGATCACCTTGCAGGCAAGGTCGCCAATGAAATGAGTGGTGGAGAACTGCAAATGCTTTTAATAGCCAGAAGCCTTGTCAAGGATCCAAAAATAATTATTTTAGATGAGCCAGAAAGTGGCCTAGACTACAAAAATCAAATTATTATTTTAGATTTAATAAAAAAACTTTCCGCAAGTGGCGTGATTATTGTCATGAACACCCACTATCCAGACCACGCACTAAAAATTTCTAACAAATGTCTTCTATTAAATTACGACAAAACTTATAAGTTTGGAGAGACGAGAGAAGTTTTAAATGGAGAGAACTTGAAAAAATCTTTTTCTGTTGAGGTGAAGATAGAAAAAATTTCTGTGGCTGGCAAGGACTATGAGAGCATAATACCCCTTGGCATAGCAGAAGAAAGAAAATAAGGCTGCAAAAATCTCTTGCTCGAATATCTCATTACAAAAATTGGTATTTTCTAAATCTCGAACTTCTAAAATCGCAAACTCGCTTCGCTCGGACAGTGCGATTTTAAACGAAGTTCTTCGATTTGAAAATCACACAATTTTTTTCATAGGATATTCTTAGCAAGGAGATTTTTTTATTTTCCTTAAAAAAGTTTTCTATTTTGCCCTATATAATAGAAAAAAATAAAAATCTTTGTAAAAATTTTTGTTAAAAGAAAAATTTTTGGCAAAACAATTTATATTTTTGAAGAAAAAATTTTTTATAGGGACAAAATAATTTTTTTGTAAAAAATTTTAAAAAAATGTGTAAATTTCCTTTACAAGTGGCTTTATTTGTTATATAATACCAGAGCGTTTAAAAAAGAAAGTTGCGATGAAGTCATAAGTTGCTTGAGATTTTGTTGAAAAAAAGGAGTTTCGAGGTAATTATGACAGAGAAGTCCAAGCTGGACTTGGGCGCGGGTTATTTTTTTCAGACGGGCCACTTGATACACAAGGGTGCGTTTATCGATAACCCCATTCGCAAGTAAGGCTTTAGCGAATAGGAGGTAAATATGTCTAACAAAGGCAAACAAAAAATCAGAATTAAACTTAAAGCTTATGATCACGAATTACTTGATAATTCAGCACTAAGAATTGTTGATGCTGCTAAAAAGAGCGGTGCAGAAGTTTCTGGACCAATTCCTCTTCCAACAGAAAAGGAAATCATCACAATTATAAGAGCTGTACACAAGTATAAGGATTCAAGAGAACAATTTGAGCAAAGAACTCACAAGCGTCTAATTGATATACTTAATCCTACACAAAAGACTGTAGATTCACTTATGAAGTTAAATCTACCAGCTGGTGTAGATATAGAAATTAAACTTTAAAACTTTGCTTTATATGACTTCTAAATAGAAGTCCGCTGTAAATATTAGGAGGTGCAACATGAAATATTTAGTAGGTAAAAAAATTGGCATGACCCAAATTTTTGATGAAGAGGGTATTGTCACTCCTGTCTCAGTTATTGAAGTAGAACCAAATGTTGTTGTGCAAAAGAAAACTATTGAAAGCGATGGTTACAATGCTATCCAAGTTGCAACACATGAAGTTAAGGAAAAGAAACTTAACAAACCTGAGAAGGGACATTTCGACAAGGCAGGCGTAGGATATAGAAAACATCTTTCTGAATTTAGAACTGATGATGTTGAGTCTTACAATCTTGGCGATGAAATAAAGGTAGATTTATTTGAAGTTGGAGAACATGTTGATGTTATCGGTACTTCAAAGGGTAAAGGAACTGCTGGTATTATTAAACGCCACAACTTCGGTCGTGGTAGAGAAACTCACGGTTCTAAGTTCCACAGAATGCCAGGTGGTATGGGTGCTGCTTCTTATCCAGGAAAAGTATTCAAGAACCACAGAATGGCTGGAAAAATGGGTAACGAAAGAGTTACTGTTCAAAACCTTGAAATTGTTAGAATAGATACAGATAAAAATTTAATTTTAGTTAAGGGTGCTATTCCAGGACCTAAGAAGGGAACTGTTAGAATTAAAAGCACTACTAAAATGACTAAATAAGATAGGGAGGTAAAGAAATGCCTAAAATTCAAATGATTGACATTAAGGGAAATCCTGTTGAAGAAGTCGAACTAAGTGAAGGGCTATTTGATGCTCCTGTAAGCACTCATGCTGTTTATTTAGTTGTTAAAAATATTTTGGCTAATAAAAGACAAGGTACTCACTCTGCTAAGACTCGTGCTGAAGTGCGTGGAGGCGGAAGAAAACCTTGGAGACAAAAAGGAACTGGTCGTGCAAGACAAGGTTCCATTAGATCACCTCAATGGAGAGGCGGCGGAGTTGTTTTCGCTAAGAAACCAAGAGATTACTCTTACACAACTCCTAAGAAAACTAGAAGAGCTGCTCTTAGATCAGTTCTTACTACAAAATTACAAGATGGTGAAATAATCCTTGTTGACAAATTAACTATGGAAGAACCAAAAACAAAGATTTTCGCCAACATCTTAAAAGATATTAAGGCAGAAGGAAAGGCTCTTGTAGTTGTTAATGACGACGAAAAAGATGTTCAAAGAGCTGCAAGAAATATCGCTGGTGTAAAGACATCAAGAGCTACTGATATTAATGTTTATGAGTTATTAAAATACGATAACTTAATTATCACTAAGGCTGCACTTGATGTTGTTGAGGAGGTTTTTAACTGATGAATAAATTTGACATTATTAAAAGACCTTTAGTTACTGAACAAAGTATGGACATGATGGCAGATAATAAGTACACTTTTGAAGTGCCAAAGGATGCCACTAAGCCTGAAATCAGAGCAGCTGTTGAAGAAATCTTCGGCGTTAAGGTTGAAAAAGTATATACAATGAATATGCGTGGAAAATTAAAGAGACAAGGAGTTCATCAAGGAAGACGTCCTTCATGGAAAAAGGCTATAGTTAAACTTACTGATGACTCAGAACCAATAGAATTTTTTGATTCTATTTGATAAGTAGGAGGTATTAAAATGGCGATTAGAGGATTTAAACCTACAACTCCTGCCCGTAGAAAGATGACTGTTGCTACATTCGAAGAGATTACAAAGACTACACCTGAAAAATCTCTTTTAGTTAGCTTCAATAGAACTGCCGGTAGAAATTCACAAGGTAGAATTACTAGTAGACATAGAGGCGGCGGAGTTAAGAGAAAATATAGAATTATAGATTTAAAAAGAGATAAAGACAATATTCCTGCAAAAGTACAAGCTATTGAATATGATCCATATAGAACTGCTTACATTGCACTTTTATCTTATGCTGATGGTGAAAAGAGATACATCATTCAACCTAACGGACTTAAGGTTGGAGATATTGTAGAATCAGGTACAGATGCAGATATCAAAGTTGGTAATGCACTAATGCTTGCTGATATCCCAGTTGGTACTACTGTTCACAACATCGAAATGACTCCTGGTAAGGGCGGTCAAATTGCAAGAAGTGCTGGATCATCAGCTCAACTTATGGCAAAAGAAGGAAAATATGCTCAACTTAGACTTCCTTCAGGTGAATTTAGATTAGTTAACCAAAGATGTAAGGCAACTATTGGACAAGTTGGAAATATTTCTCATGAACTTATCACTTTAGGTAAGGCAGGTAAGAGCAGATATCTTGGAAACAGACCTCATGTTAGAGGATCTGCAATGAACCCTGTTGATCACCCTCATGGTGGTGGAGAAGGTAGAACTCCAGTAGGTAGACCTTCACCTATGACTCCTTGGGGCAAGAAAGCTCTAGGACTTAAGACTAGAAAGAAATCTAAAAAATCTGATATGTATATAGTAAGAAGAAGAACTAAGTAATCGGAGGGTATAATGAGTAGATCAATAAAAAAAGGACCATTTGCTGATGAACACCTTCTAAAGAAGGTTGACGAGCTTAATGAAAAAAATGAAAAGAAAGTAATTAAAACTTGGTCTCGTCGCTCAACTATTTTCCCTGAATTTGTTTCACACACAATTGCTGTTCATGACGGCAGAAAACATGTGCCAGTATATATTACTGAAGACATGGTAGGACATAAATTAGGTGAATTTGTTCCAACAAGAACATATAGAGGCCACGGCGGCAAGAGCGAAAAGAGCACAACAGTTAAATAAGGAGGGTTAAAATGCAAGCACAAGCAATTGCAAAATATGTAAGAATATCACCTCTTAAGGTGAATTATATTTGCGCTGAAATACGCGGCAAAAGCGTTGATGAGGCCCTCTCTATTTTAAAGTTTACTAATAAGAGGGGAGCTCATGAACTCTATAAGGTATTAAAATCAGCTGTAGCTAATGCTGAAAACAACCTTAATTTAGACAGAAGCGATCTTTATGTGAAGAAAGCATACGCTAATGATGGACCTACTATGAAGAGATTTCGTCCTAAGGCTAAGGGTATGGCTTATCCAATCCTTAAAAGATCAAGTCACATTGGCGTTGTAGTAGCAGAAAGAGAGTAAGGAGGTAGAGAATGGGCCAAAAAGTAAACCCACATGGACTTCGTGTTGGAGTAATCAAAGATTGGGATTCAAAATGGTATGCAGACAAGAAAAATTTTGCCGATCTTTTAGTTGAAGACAACAATATTAGAAAATATGTTAAGAAAAAACTCTATACTGCAGGTATTTCTAAAATTGAAATCGAAAGAGCTGCTAACAGAGTTAAAGTTTCAATTCACACAGCTAAACCAGGTATGGTAATTGGCCGTGGTGGCGCTGGAGTTGAAGAACTTAGAGCTGAAATTGAAAAGCTAACAAATAAATCTGTTGTAATAAATGTTGAAGAAATTAAGAACCAAGATTTAGACGCACAAATCGTTGCTGAAGCTATTGCTGAATCTCTTGAAAGAAGAGTTGCATTTAGACGTGCAATGAAACAAGCTATCCAAAGAACTATGCGTCAAGGAGCTCTTGGTATTAAGACTTCTGTATCAGGCCGTGTTGGCGGTGCAGATATGGCAAGAACTGAAGGTTATTCTGAAGGAACTATTCCTCTTCAAACATTAAGAGCTGATATCGACTACGGTTTCGCTGAAGCTGATACTACTTATGGTAAGCTTGGCGTTAAAGTTTGGCTTTATAAGGGCGAAGTTCTTCCTGAACTAAGAGAAGATTCAAGAAGAAAACCTAGAGACAATAGAGACAATAGAGATAACAGAAACCGCAAGAGACGCGATAATAGAAACAATAATTTTAATAGAAATAATAGAAGAGACAATAAAAATAAAGAGTCTTAAAGAAGGGAGGAATAGTCATGTTGATGCCTAAGAGAGTAAAATATCGTAAAGTTCACAGAGGCAGAATGAAGGGCAAGGCTATGCGTGGTAATGAGCTTGCATACGGCGAATATGGTATAAAAGCTTTAGAACCTTGTTGGATAACTTCAAATCAAATAGAAGCAGCACGTCGTGCTATGACAAGATATATTCGTAGAGGTGGAAATATCTGGATTAAGATTTTCCCAGACAAACCTGTTACTGAAAAACCTGCTGAAACTCGTATGGGTTCCGGTAAAGGTGCTCCAGAGTATTGGGTTGCAGTAGTTAAACCAGGAAGAATTTTATTTGAAATGGGCGGTGTTTCTGAAGATGTTGCAAGAGAAGCTATGAGACTTGCATCTATGAAACTCCCTGTGAGAACTAAATTCGTTATGAAAGATAAGGATGGTGACTCAAATGAAGGCTAATGAAATTCGCAAGATGTCAAGCGAAGATTTAAATAAGAAAGTTAATGAACTTAAAAATGAACTTTTTAATTTGAGATTCAGATTGGCCACTGGTCAACTTGACAATCCATCAAGTATTAAAAGTGTTAAAAGAGATATAGCAAGAGTTAAAACGATCATTAGAGAACGTGAACTTGAAGTTGGAAAGGAGGCTTAATCTCATGGAAAGAAATTCAAGAAAAACTATAACAGGAATTGTAGTAAGCGATAAAATGGATAAGACTATTGTAGTTCAAACTGAAACTTTAAAAACTCATCCAATTTACAAAAAGAGATTTAAGAAGACTACTAAATTCAAGGCTCATGATGAAAATAATGAATGTGGTATTGGTGATCGCGTAAAACTTATGGAAACTAGACCACTAAGTAAAGATAAAAGATGGAGACTTGTAGAAATTATTGAAAAGGCTCAATAATTTTAACTTGAAAGGAGAATAACATGATTCAACAAGAAACAAGATTGCGTGTTGCTGACAATTCAGGTGCAAGAGAACTATCTGTAATTAAAGTCCTTGGTGGAACTAATAGAAAGACAGCTTCTATCGGAGATATTGTAGTGTGTTCTGTAAAGAATGCAACACCCGGTGGCGTTGTCAAAAAAGGTGCTGTTGTAAAAGCAGTTATTGTTAGAACAAACAAGGGCATCAGCAGAAAAGACGGATCTTACATTAGCTTCGATGATAATGCTGCTGTTGTAATTAAAGATGATAGAAGCCCTGTTGGCACTCGTATTTTTGGACCTGTAACTAGAGAACTAAGAGCTGGAAACTTTATGAAGATTATTTCTCTAGCTCCGGAAGTACTATAATTTGGAGGTGTAATATGAAAATTAAAAAAGATGACATCGTAAAAGTTATAGCCGGAAAAGATAAAGGCAAAACTGGTAAAGTCCTAAGAACAATTCCTAAAAAAGATTTAGTAGTTGTTGAAAAGGTAAATATTGTTACTAAACACATTAAACCTAGAGGACCTCAAAACCCAGGTGGAATAGAAAAAATGGAAGCTCCAATTCATGTATCTAATGTTATGTACTTTGACAGTGCATCAGGAAAGGCTACAAGAATTGGCTATAAATTTGAAGACGGAAAAAAAGTTAGATATGCAAAGTCTAGCGGAAAGAACATTAAATAGGGGGTAGAATAATGACTTCAAGATTACAAGAAAAATATAAGACAGAAGTTGTGGGCCACCTAATGGAACATTTCAACTATAGAAATGTTATGGAAGTACCGAAACTTGAAAAAATCACTATTAACATTGGGCTTGGTGAAGCTAAGGATAACCACAAGGCTCTTGAATCAGCAGTAGAAGAACTTACTACTATAGCTGGTCAAAAGGCTGTTGTTACTAAAGCAAGAAAATCAATTGCCAACTTCAAACTTCGTGCAGGACAAAATGTTGGTGTTAAGGTTACTCTAAGAGGACAAAGAATGTATGAATTCTTAGATAAATTAATGAATGTTGCACTTCCAAGAGTTAGAGACTTTAGAGGTGTTAAGCCTACTGCTTTTGATGGTAGAGGAAACTATGCCCTTGGTCTTAAAGAACAACTTATCTTCCCTGAAATTGAATATGATAAGGTTGACGCTATTAGAGGAATGGACATTGTTATTGTAACTACTGCTAATACTGATGAAGAAGCTAAAGAATTCCTAGACAAAATGGGAATGCCTTTTGCTAAGGCTTAAGGAGGTACATTGTGGCAAAAAAATCAATGATTGCAAAACAAAAGAGGAAACAAAAGTATTCTTCTCGTGAATATACTAGATGTAAAATCTGTGGAAGACCACATGCTGTTTTACAAAAATATGGAATATGTAGAATATGCTTTAGAGAACTTGCGTACAAGGGACAAATTCCTGGCGTAAGAAAAGCTAGCTGGTAAAAGCCTTAGATGAAAGGAGGCAAACTGATATGATGACAGACCCAATTGCAGATATGCTATCAAGAATTAGAAATGCAAATAATGCAAGACACAAATCTGTTGATATTCCTTGCTCTAAAATTAAAAGAGAAATAGCTCAAATTCTTCTTGATGAAGGCTATATTAAAGGATTCGATGTTGTTGAAGACGACAAACAAGGAATGATCAAGATTGATCTTAAGTATTCAGAGGACGGAGAAAAAGTTATCTCTGGCTTAAAGAGAATATCTAAACCGGGACTTAGAGTTTATGTTAAGTGCGAAGATGTTCCTAAAGTTCTTGGAGGACTAGGAATTGCAATTATCTCTACATCTAAGGGAATAATTACAGATAAAAAAGCAAGACAAGATAAAGTTGGCGGAGAGGTAATCTGCTACGTTTGGTAATTTGGAGGTGAAAAATGTCAAGAATTGGCAAAAAACCTATTGAAATCCCAAAGGGCGTTGATGTTAAAGTTGACGGTCAAACAGTTACTGTTAAGGGACCAAAGGGTGAACTAACACAATCTTTCGATAAAGATTTAAAAATAGAATTAAATGACGGAGTTCTCACTGTAGAAAGACCAAATGAAATTAAAAGAATTAAGGCACTTCACGGTTTAACTAGAACTCTAATCTACAATATGATAATTGGCGTTACAGAAGGTTATACAAAATCTCTTGAAATAATCGGAACTGGATACAGAGCTGCTAAGAAGGGAAAAGTTCTTTCTCTTAACTTAGGATTCTCACATCCTCTTGATCTTGAAGATCCAGAAGGTATTGAAGTTGAAGTTCCTGCTCCAAACTCAATTATCGTAAGAGGCAATGACAAACAACAAGTTGGCGCTTATGCTGCTTTCATTAGAAGCTTCAGAGAACCTGAACCATATAAGGGTAAGGGTATCAGATACACTGATGAACATGTAAGGCGTAAAGTTGGTAAGACTGGTAAGTAAGAGAGGAGAATTTAAGTGTTAAAAAAGATTAATAAAAATGAAAACAGAATAAAAAGACACAAAAGACTTAGAAATCATATCTCCGGTACTGCTATGAAACCAAGACTTTCAGTTTACAGATCATCAAAGCACATCTATGCTCAACTTATTGATGATGAGGCTGGTAACACTTTATTAAGTGCATCAACTCTTGATAAGTCATTGAATTTAGAAAACACTGGAAATATTGAAGCGGCAAAGGCTGTTGGTACTTCTATTGCTAATAAGGCAAAAGAAAAGGGTATCGAAGAAGTTGTTTTTGATAGAAGTGGTTATGTATATCACGGAAAAATCAAGGCACTTGCTGACGCAGCTAGAGAAGCCGGACTAAAATTCTAAGAAGGAGGAAGTAATGGAGCGTTCATTAATAAATGCGGCAGAACTTGATCTTGAAGAAAGAGTTGTATCTATAAACAGAGTTGCCAAAGTAGTTAAGGGTGGTAGAAACTTTAGATTCTCAGCTCTTGTAGTAGTTGGCGACAGAAACGGACACGTTGGTGTAGGTACAGGTAAGGCTCTTGAAGTTCCTGAAGCTATAAGAAAAGCAACACAAGATGCTAAAAAACATCTTATTAAAGTAAACCTACTAAACACTTCTATTCCTCATCAAGTTACTGGAATTTATGGTGCAGGTAGAGTTTTCTTAAAACCAGCAAGAGAAGGTACAGGAGTTATCGCAGGCGGTGCAGTTCGTGCTGTATGTGAACTTGCAGGTATTTCAGATATTCGTACTAAGAACATTGGTACAAACAATCCAAGAAACACAGTTAATGCAACTATTGAAGGTTTAAAACAACTTAAAACTGTTGAATCTGTTGCAAGACTTAGAAATAAATCAGCGGATGAAATTTTAGGATAGGAGGAAAATCATGAGTACTATTAAAATTAAACTTGTTAAAAGTCCTATCGGCAAAGTACCTAAACACAGAAAAACAATAAAAGCACTTGGATTTACTAAGTTAAACCAAGTTATTGAAAAAAATGATACACCTCAAATCAGGGGTATGTTAAAGCAAGTCGATTATATGATCGAAGTAGTAGAATAAGGAGGTGTACCTAATGAAGTTACATGACTTAAGACCTAATGAAGGCGGCGGAGTTAAAGCTAGAAAAAGAGTAGGTCGTGGAATAGGTTCCGGTACTGGCAAAACATCTGGCAAGGGTCACAAAGGACAAAATGCTAGAAGTGGCGGAGGAGTAAGACCTGGATTTGAAGGTGGACAAATGCCACTATTTAGACGTCTTCCAAAGAGAGGATTTACAAACATCTTCAAGAAAGAATATGCAGTTATTAACGTAGCAGATCTTAATGTATTTGAAGAAGGAACTGAAATCACTCCTGAATTCTTAATAGAAAATAAATTTATCAAAGCTGGTAAAGCTAAAGACGGAATTAGAATTTTGGGAGATGGTGAATTAAATGTAAAACTTACTGTAAAAGCTCAGCATTTCTCAAAATCTGCTAAAGAAAAAATTGAGGCTTGCGGAGGAAAGGCCGAGGTGATTTAATGCTATCCACTTTTAAGAGTGCATGGAAGATTGAATCTCTTCGTAAGAAGATGCTTTTCACTTTATTCATGCTTCTAATTTATAGACTTGGATCACACATTGCCGTTCCATACATGAACTCACAAGTTATTTCACAACTTATGAGTGGAGCAGGCGGATCAATTTTCTCCTTCCTAGATTTAATGGCAGGAGGTAACTTTAGACGATTTACAATTTTTGCTGCTAACATTTATCCATATGTTACTGCATCAATCATTCTTCAACTTTTGACAATTGCCATTCCTTCATTGGAATCTCTTGCAAAGGAAGGGGAAACTGGTAGAAAGGCAATAGCTAAATATACTAGATATCTTTCTACTGCTATAGCTCTTGTTCAAGCAATTGGTTATACTTTTGGTTTCTTTAGAAAGGCAATCGATGCTACAAGTGCTCTTGAATACACAACTATAATCCTATCAATAGTAGCAGGTACTTCTATACTTGTTTGGATAGGTGAACAAATAACTGAACATGGAATCGGAAATGGTATTTCAATTTTAATTTTTGCAGGTATTGTTTCAAGATTTCCAATTGATATAGCTCAATCTATTGCTCTTGTAAAGGCAGGCAAATCTAGCCCAATCTTCTTAGTGCTATTTGTAATAATTGCTATTGCAATTGTTGTATTTGTAGTAACACTTACGGAAGGTGAGAGAAGAATCCCTGTGCAATATGCTAAGAGAGTTGTAGGAAGAAAGATGTATGGCGGACAAGCTACTCATATTCCTATTAAGGTTTTGATGACTGGTGTTATGCCAATTATCTTTGCCAACTCACTTCTTGCTATTCCAGCAACTATTGCTATGTTTACAAGTGAATCAACTAGAAATTGGATTCAAAAATGGTTAACTCCTGCTGGAGGACCTGGAGCTGTGATTTATATAATATTTACTGTTATTCTTATTGTATTCTTCACATTCTTCTACACTACAATCCAATTCAACACTGTTGAATACTCTAAAAACCTTCAAGCTAATGGTGGTTTTATTAGTGGTATTAGACCAGGAAAACCTACAAGCGATTATTTAGGCAGAACTTTAAATAGATTGGTTATGCCGGGAGCAATTGCACTTTCTATACTTGCAGTTCTTCCAACTATACTAACACTTATTTCAGGTCTACAATTTAATTATGGTGGTACATCAATTATCATCGTAGTTGGTGTTGTACTTGAAATTCATAGAGTATTAGAACAACAATTAATCATGAGAAATTATCGTGGTTTCTTAAAGAATAAATAGGAGGCATTTATGAAATTAGTTATATTGGGACCTCCAGGGGCCGGCAAAGGCACACAAGCTGAATATATTGTTGAAAGATACAATATTCCACACATTTCAACTGGAGATATCTTTAGAGAAAATATTAAGAACAATACAGAACTTGGTAAAGAAGCTAAGTCTTATATGGACAAGGGTCTTTTAGTTCCTGATGATCTTGTAATCGCCCTTGTTGAAGATAGACTTAACAAGGCTGATGCTAAAGAAGGATTTCTATTAGATGGTTTTCCAAGAACTGTGGCTCAAGCTGTTAGTCTTGACTCTATTTTAGACAAGAACAATGACAAATTAACTAAGGTTATTAATATTTCAGTTGACCCTGAAATTTTAATAGAAAGAGCTGTTGGAAGACGAGTTTGTAAAACTTGTGGAATGACTTATCATGTTAAATTCAATCCTCCAAAGGAAGAAGGAATTTGTGATAAGGATGGCACTAAGCTTATTCAAAGAGATGACGATACTGAAGAAACTGTAAAAACTAGAATTTCAGTTTACTTTGATCAAACTGCACCTCTTATTGATTACTACAGGGCACAAAATCTTCTTGTAGACATCGATGGTGCTAAGGATATTGACAAGGTATTTGAAGATATAGTTAATGGTCTCGAATAGTTCATGGATAATACATTTAGTCTTTTTAAGGGACAAGTTGTAAGATCCAAAAAAGGTAGAGATGAGGGAAAAGTTTTTGTAATCACTGAGATTATTGACAAAGACTACCTTTATCTTGTAGATGGAAAACTGAGAAAGCTAGATCGACCAAAGAAAAAAAAGGTAAAACATCTTTATATATATAAGGACATTATTGATCTTGATAATAAAGATCTTAATGATTCTTATATTAGGAAGAAACTATTACCTTATAGCTAAAGGAGGATCCTTAATAATATGGCTAAAGAAGATGTAATTGAAGTTGAAGGCGTTGTTGTAGACGCTCTTCCAAATACTCATTTCAAGGTAGAACTTGAAAACGGACATATCATACTTGCTCATATTTCAGGTAAATTGAGAATGAATTATATTAGAATTCTTCCTGGTGATAAGGTGACAGTTGAGCTTTCACCTTATGATCTTACAAGAGGAAGAATAACTTGGAGAAAGAAATAATCCTAAGGTTAGGAGGCATTTAAATGAAAGTAAGACCATCTGTAAAAAAGATGTGCGAAAAGTGCAAAATAATTAAGAGAAACGGAAAAGTAATGGTAATCTGTGAAAATCCGAAACATAAACAAAGACAGGGATAAGGGAGGTAATTATGGCTAGAATTTCCGGTGTAGATTTACCTAGAGAAAAGAGAGTTGAAATCGGACTCACTTATATTTATGGTATTGGAAAACCTAGATCTCAAGCAATTTTAACTGCTGCAGGTGTTGATTTTGATACAAGAGTTAAAGATTTGACAGAAGCTGAACTTGCTAAAATCAGAGATGAAATAGATAAATACCACGTAGAAGGTGATTTGCGTCGTGATGTTGCAATGAGCATCAAGAGACTTCGTGAAATCAACTGTTATCGTGGAAGAAGGCATAAAATGGGTCTTCCTGTAAGAGGACAAAAAACTAAGACTAATGCTAGGACAAGAAAAGGTCCTAAGAAACTTGTTAGTAAAAGTAAGTAAGGGGGGACTTTAATGGCTAAAAAACAAAAAGTTACACGTTCAAGAAGACGTGTTCGTAAAAATATTGAAAAGGGCGAAGCTCACATAGCTTCAACATTTAACAACACTATGGTTACTCTTACTGATATTAACGGTAATGTTATATCTTGGGCAAGTGCTGGACAACTTGGATTTAGAGGTTCAAGAAAGTCAACTCCTTTTGCAGCACAAGAAGCAGCTCAAGAAGCAGCTGAAAAGGCTAAAGAACATGGATTAAAAAGCGTTGATGTATATGTAAAGGGTCCAGGTTCAGGAAGAGAAGCTGCAATTAGATCTCTTCAAGCATCAGGTCTTGAAGTAACTATGATTAAAGATGTTACTCCAATTCCTCACAATGGATGTAGGCCACCAAAACGTAGAAGAGTCTAAGCTATTTATCGAGAAGGAGGGTACCCATGATTGAAATTGAAAAACCTAGGATTAGTATTGAAGAATTAGATGAGTCAGGTTTATATGGCAAATTTGTCGTTGAACCACTAGAAGCTGGATTTGGTATCACTATTGGAAATTCCTTAAGAAGAGTGCTACTTTCCTCTCTACCAGGCGCAGCTGTATCTTTCATCAATATACGCGGCGTTGAACATGAATTTGATACAATTCCAGGGGTATTGGAAGATGTACCTGAAATAGTTTTAAATATTAAATCTATAGTTTTAAAGATGACTGAAGATGAACCTGTAAAACTTATTATAGAAAAGAAGGGCAAGGGAGAAATTAAAGCCTCTGACATTGAACTTCAACCTCATGTAACTATTATAAATCCAGATCAACATATAGCTACTCTAAATGAAGATGCTGATTTTTATCTTGAAATGATGGTTGAAAAGGGAAGAGGCTATGAACCTTCTGAACTTAAAAAGGATGAAATAACTGAAATTGGAATTATTCCAATGGATTCTAACTTCACTCCTGTGGAAAAAGTAAACTGGAAAGTTGAAAACACAAGAGTGGGACAAAGAACTGATTATGATAGATTAATCCTTGAAGTTACAACAGATGGCTCTATGAAAGCTGATGAAGCTACATCTCTTGCAGCAAAAATCTTGACAGAACATCTTGAACTCTTCATTGGCCTTAAAGAACATGTCAGTGAAATAAATTTGATGGTTGAAAAAGAAGAGGATCAAAAAGAAAAAGTTCTCGAAATGACAGTTGAAGAATTAGATCTATCTGTTAGGTCTTTTAACTGCCTAAAGAGAGCTGGAATAAACAGCGTTGAGGAACTTACTAATAAGACTGAAAGTGAAATGATGAAGGTTAGAAATCTTGGTAGAAAATCCCTACTAGAAGTAACTGAAAAACTTGAAGAATTAGGACTTGGCCTCAAAGCTGAAGAAGATTAAGGAGGACATTATGGCAAAAAACAGAAAACTTGGCCGTAATTCAAGTCATAGAAAGGCAATGCTTAGAAACCTTGTTACTTCTCTTTTGCGTGAAGGTAGAATTCAAACTACACACACAAGAGCTAAGGAAGTTCAAAAGATTGCTGATCGTATGATTACACTTGGAAAAAGAGGCGACCTTCACGCAAGAAGACAAGCTTTAGCATATATTTATTCAGAAGATGTTGTTACAAAATTATTTGACGAATACGCTGAAAAGTATGCAGATAGAAATGGTGGATACACTAGAGTATTGAAGATGGGTCCAAGACGTGGAGACGGTGCAGAAATTTCAATTATAGAATTAGTATAAGGAAATCCAATGGGGTTTCCTTTTTTTTTATACTTTTGGAGGTTCTATGCTTTATAGAAGTATTTATAGTTCTCCCCTGGGGAAAATTTTAATCTTTTTTCATGAGGAATCTCTTCTTGGACTTTATTTTGAAGGGCAAAAAGAATTTAATGACCTTATGAAGAATGAAGAGGTAAAAAATTTTGATGATGGGAAAAATTTTGAGATAAAAGATAAAAATCTTAGGTGTGAAAATCTTGGTCATGATAAAAATAAAGTGTCTGGAGAAAAAATTTGTGACGATAAAATTTTGGAAGAGACTAAAAAATGGCTGGACCTATATTTTTCTGGCGAGGACCCAAATTTTACTCCATCTTTAAAGTTAAGGGGCACAGAATTTAGAAGAGATGTGTGGAAAATTTTATTGGAGATCCCCTATGGGGAGACTCTTAGCTATAAAGACATAGCAAATAAACTTATGGCCAGTGGAAAGTATGAGAGGATGTCTTCTCAGGCAGTGGGCGGTGCAGTAGGGCACAATCCTATTTCTATAATCATACCTTGCCACAGGGTTGTGGGGACAAGTGGGTCTCTTACTGGCTATGCAGGAGGGCTTGCTAGAAAGGTAAGGCTCCTAGAACTTGAAGGCATAGATGTAAATAAATTTTTCATGCCAAAAAATCACAAATAATTTTTATTCAAAAATTTTAAGGAGAATTTTAAAAAATTCTCGCCACAAACTACTTCAAGAAAATTTTACAATATTTTGTTACTTTTAAGCTTGAAAAAATTTTTCTAATGTATTATCATATAAGTATTAGCAGAAGACATTAGTGAGTGCTAAATTTAAGGAGGTTAATATAGATGAAACTTAGACCACTTGACGATAAAATCGTCATCAAGAAAATTGAAAAAGAAGAAACAACTGCTTCAGGCATAGTTCTTCCATCATCAGCCAAGGAAGAATCAAACATTGCAGAAGTTGTTGCAACGGGAAATAAGTTAGATACAGACGAAGATATGAAAGGACTTGTAAAAGTTGGAGACAAGGTTATTTTCTCAAAGTATGCAGGAAATGACATCGAACTTGACAAGGAAAAGTACACAATTATAAAATTCCAAGATATCTTGGCAGTTATTGAATAAGGAGTGATAACATGGCAAAGGAAATTAAATTTTCAGAAGATGCTAGAAAAGGCTTAATAAAAGGTATCAATACTCTTGCTGATACAGTTAAGGTTACACTTGGACCTAAGGGCAGAAATGTAATTTTAGACAAGGAATATGGCACACCACTTATTACAAATGATGGTGTTACTATTGCAAGAGAAATTGAATGTGAAGATAAATTTGAAAACATGGGGGCACAACTTTTAAAGGAAGTTGCTACAAAGACTAATGATGTTGCAGGTGACGGCACAACAACAGCTACTCTACTTGCTCAAGCAATTATTAGAGAAGGAATGAGAAACCTTGCAGCAGGTGCAAACCCAATGGTTCTACAAAAGGGAATTGAAAAGGCAGTGGAAAAAACTGTTGAAGAAATCAAAAACTTCTCTACAGAAGTTTCTTCAAAGGAAGCAATCGAGCAAGTTGCATCAATTTCAGCTGCCAATGAACAAGTTGGAAAGCTAATTTCTGAAGCAATGGAAAAAGTTGGCAACGACGGCGTAATCACTGTTGAAGAATCAAAATCCATGGGGACAAGTCTTGATGTAGTTGAAGGTATGCAATTTGACAGAGGATACCTATCCCCATACATGGTGACAGATTCTGACAAAATGGTTGCAGAATTAGAAGATCCATATATTTTAATTACAGATAAAAAGATCTCAAATATACAAGAAATTTTGCCACTACTTGAACAAGTTCTTCAAGCATCAAAACCACTTCTTATCATAGCAGATGACATTGACGGCGAAGCACTAGCAACTCTAGTTGTAAACTCTCTAAGAGGAACACTAAATGTAGTTGGAGTAAAGGCCCCAGGCTATGGCGACAGAAGAAAAGATATGCTACAAGACATTGCAATCTTAACAGGTGGACAAGTTGTTTCATCTGACTTAGGTCAAGACCTTAAGGACGCAACAATAGATATGCTTGGCTCTGCAGCAAAGGTTAGGGTAGAAAAAGACCTTACAGTTATAGTAAATGGTGCAGGGGAAAAATCTGAAATTGAAAATAGAATTTCCCACATTAAAAATCAAATAGAAGAATCAGATTCAGAATTTGACAAGGAAAAATTACAAGAAAGACTTGCAAAACTTTCTGGCGGAGTTGCAGTAATCCAAGTAGGAGCAGCAACAGAAGTTGAACTTAAAGAAAGAAAGCTAAGAATCGAAGATGCCCTTGCAGCAACAAGAGCAGCAGTAGAAGAAGGAATTGTTGCTGGTGGCGGAACAGTACTAATCGACTCAATAGACGCAGTAGCGAAAGTAGTTGACGAGTTAGAAGGTGACGAAAAAACTGGCGCAAATATAATTCTTAAGGCACTAGAAGAACCACTAAGACAAATAGCAGAAAACGCAGGACTAGAAGGTTCAGTAATAGTAGAACATGTAAAGACAAAAGAAGCAGGCATTGGCTTTGACGCATATAAGGCAGAATATGTAGACATGAAGAAGGCTGGAATAGTAGACCCAACAAAGGTAACAAGATCAGCCCTACAAAACGCAGCAAGCGTAGCATCAATGATTTTGACAACAGAAGCAGCCGTAGCCAACATAAAAGAAGACGCCCCAGCAATGCCTCCAATGAATCCAGGCATGGGTATGATGTAACGATAAGAAAAACCGAGACTCGTCTCGGTTTTTCTGGTTTTCACAGCGAATGCGAGCGTTAGCGATGCAGGAGCTGATGAAAAATCTTATCCAGGGAGCGCGGAAAATGCGAATGAATAATGAGCATTTTCAAGCGAGTCGGATTGTAAATCAAGAAACAACCTAAAAAAAGACAGTCACAAAAAGCGGCTGTCTTTTTTGTTTTCACTACGAAGTCGAGCGAGAGCGAAGACTGAGTAGATGAAGAAGCTTATCCAGCGAACGAAGACGATGCGACCGAATAGGGAGCATTGTCGAGTGAGTCGGACTTGTAAATCAGAAAACAACCTAAACAAAGACAGTCACAAACATGGCTGTCTTTTTAAATGCCTTCACAGCAAATGCGAGCGTTAGCGACGCATGAGCTGATGAAAAATCTTATCCAGCG
>NZ_KV804698.1:75533-104633 GCF_001811425.1 Peptoniphilus sp. HMSC062D09
GTTTTTTCAAAGGAGTCGGATTGTAAATCAATAAAAAACCTAAAAAAAGACAGCCAAAAAAACAGCTGTCTTTTTTTATCTTCACACTGAAGCTTATCCAGCGAAAATAAAGGAACATAGATTTTTGACAAGCAAAAATCTGTGGGCAGACTTATCAAAATTTCTTTCAGAAATTTGATCGAGTCTCAGCCAATGCGACCGAATAGGGAGTTTTTTCAAAGGAGTCGGATTGTAAATCAGAAAACAACCTAATTAAAGACAGCCACAAAAAGGCTGTCTTTTTAAATGTCCTCACACTGAAACCAAGCTAGTCGGATATCTTGAAACAAATTAAATAAAAAAAGAAAGTAGTCTTAAAAGCACAAGACTACTTTCTTTATATTTCATATAAATTTTAAAACATCCAAGGTAAAAATATAGCACCAGTCTCGTCCACATGATCAAGGGATTTAGATTCACTTAAAGAGGAAAAAGATGCATCAATCTTTCTTCCCATATCCTTTATATCTAAGATTGGTCTTTCCAAATGTCCCTCACTTAAGTCTCCGAAAATATCGTAGACCAAACTTTTTCCATCACTGACGATTTCTACATAAACAGTTCCCTGGAAGCCCTTACCTTCAGTTTCTAAGGAGACATCTTTCACAGAAATTATTTTCTGGCTTTTTATACCAAAAATTAGACACAAATCAAAATCATTAGACTTACTCTCAGAAAATATTCTTTTTTTCAATAAGTAGTGACCATCTTGGTAATTTTTTTCCTTGTATATTTTAAAGTCGCCCTTGTTATCACTTTTATATATTCTCGTGTCGGAACTTAGTTTTCTCGGACTTGTTGAATTATCTTTTAAATTGTGATTTTGTGAAAAATATATTATCCCGCCAATTAAAAATATTGCAAGAAAAACTATTAAAAATTTTTTCATATTGACCTCCCAATATCTTTTATTAATTTTATTATAGCAGGCAAATAAATCTTTAGCAAAATATCTTTATACCATAGCACTGTTTAAATCACACCAATAAGAGTATGTATATTAAGAGGTGTTTTATGTTTATTAATTATATTAAGGCTTTTAATGACAATTATATTTGGACAATAGAAAAGGATGGCAAGACTCTTGTTGTAGATCCGGGCGACCCAGGTCCTGTCATAGATTATTTGAAGGATAAAAATCTCGACTACATTCTTTTAACTCACAAGCACATGGACCATGTGGGCGGGGTTAAAGAACTTAAAAATAAATATGGTGCGAAAGTCTACGGACCACTTGAAACAAAAGAATATAACGACATAACTTTAAAAGACAGCGATGAATTTGAAATTCTTGGTGAAAACTTTAAAGTTATTTTAACTGGAGGACATACAGAAGAACATATTTCCTATTTAATGTGCGACAAATTATTCTGTGGCGATGCCCTTTTCCTTGCTGGCTGCGGCAGAGTCTTTACTAAGGACTACAAAAAAGCCTATGAGGGACTAAATAAGTTAAAGGACTTAGATGAAGACATTTATGTTTATCCCGCTCACGAATATTCTCTTGCCAATTTAGAATTTGCAAGGTCTGTCATTTCTAATGAGGACCTAGACAGGGAATATGAAAGAGTGAAAAAACTGCGTGAAGGAGATAAAATCACCCTTCCATCAACTATAGGAAAGGAGAAAAAAATAAATCCCTTCTTCTTGGCAAGGGACTTAGATGAGTTTACTCAATTTAGGAATAAAAAGGATAATTTTTAAAGAGAAAGCTCTGGGTCATAAGCTGATCCAGAGCTTAATGTTTTATTGATTTAATTCTTTTTCTATCTTATTTAGCAAATCTTCTGGTATAGGGTTTTCTTCACTATACTTAGGATAATCTATGTCCTTGCAGAAAACGTAAATATATTCTTCTAAACTAGGTGCAGAAGAAAGAGGGTAAGTCATAGAGCGACATTGTTTCTTAAAGTTATAATCATGCATTTTTGAAAGAAAATCACTGTGATTTGAGGAATCTGTGAGAATTAAATCTGGATAGACATCAAAGACTAGATCTGGGTCTGGATTTTTTTCATTTCCAATAATTTTGGCCTCAGGATAAAGGTCCTTTGCTTCTTCCACTGTTCCACCGACATTTTCGTAGCCAATTTCCTTTAAAATAAGTGAAATATTTCTAGTTAGTGCCACAATATTATACTTTTCCTCTATTTGCTTATCTTGATTTTCTTTAGCTGAAGTGTCTTCTGCCTCAACTTTTTCACTTTGAATAGAATTTTTTGGTGCTTCTTGGCTAGAATTTGCAGCTTCGCTATTTGTTTTTTTACAGCCACTAAAAATTAAGGGAAGTGTCAATAAAATAATGAGATATTTCTTTTTCATAATCTTGCCTCCTAAATTCACAAACCATACTTTAGCTTAATAACATAATATCACACAAAAGAAAACATACAAGAGCTAATTTTTTTAATTTAGAAATTTTAGAGAATATAAAATAAATTGTAGGGCAAAAAAAGTGCTGGCAAAAATGCCAACACTTATTTTTTTATATTATATCAACCGATACCGCCAAATTTTGCGCCTGCTATTAGGGCAATTATGGCAGCTGTTACATATACATATTTTGCAAGTGGATAATACCATCCGCCGATTTCTTTTCTATGACCTTGACTAACTGCAGGGATTACATAATCTTTTCCTGCAACCCATAGGAACATTATGCCTGCAAGGGCTGCTCCAAGTGGGCAGATGTAAATGGAAACTACATCCATCCAACCGCTTACTATAGCTTGGATAAATATTGCAACGACACAACCAATTACATGAATAGTTGTAGTAGCAATTGGTCTTGAAAAATTAAATTTTTCTTGCAAGTAAGCAACTGGTGTTTCGTAAAGATTTATTATTGAAGATACGCCAGCGAAGAGTACGCAGATGTAGAAAATAATTCCTATGATTCTGCCAACAGCCATGCCGTTAAATACATTTACTAGGAAGATGAACATTAGTCCAGGACCACCAGTGTCAAGGGGTGCATTTGCTGTTGCCATTGCTGGGATAATTACAAAGGCTGCAAGTAGAGCTGCAAGAGTGTCAAAGACTGCTACATTTCTTGCAGAGGACGGAATGCTTTCGTTTTTAGGTAAATAGGATCCGTAAATAACTGTTCCATTTCCTGCAACAGATAGGGAGAAGAAGGCTTGTCCAAAGGCAAAAATCCAAACTTTAGGATCCTTTAATCCTTCTGGGTTTACTGTGAAGATATATTTATATCCATTAGCTGCACCTGGAAGGGTGAAGATGTAAATTGCAAGTCCTACAAATAAAACAAAGAGGACAGGCATCATAATTTTGTTTGCCTTTTCGATTCCGCCAGATACGCCCATTACCATAATTGCAAAGCTAGCAAGGACAGCTATTACTATCCAAATATTTGCGCCAAAGGCAGAGGCTGTTTGTCCAAAAGTTCCGCCAATTACATCCATGTCTTGACCCATAGCATAAAGTCCGCCTGATAATGAAAGGAAAGTGTACTTAAAAATCCAACCCATTACACAAGTGTAACCTATGGCTAGGGCAAGGGAGCCTACTACTGGTATAAGTCCAATTATTTCGCCAAGTTTTCTATTATTCCATCTTAATTCTGTGCATTTTCCAAAGGCGCCAACGGGACCAGCTTCAGCAGATCTTCCCAGTGCCATTTCAGAAATTACTCCAGTTGATCCTATAAGAATTACAAATATTATATATGGAATTAAAAAAGTCATTCCACCATAGGTAGAAACCATTATAGGGAATCTCCAAATATTACCCATACCAACTGCAGAGCCTATACAAGCAAGTATAAAACCCCATTTACTTTTAAAACCATCACGAGCTTTTAAGTTATTATCCATAGTCATTCTCCTTAATAGGCTAGCCCCTCTTGCAAGGGGCTTTTCTTAATATTAAATTAAAAATTTAAAACTTATTTTTCATCTTCAGAAGGTTCATAAGTTTCAAGGAAAGCGTGGAAGTGACGCATTGGAAGGTTCTTGCCCTTGACTATTCTAATATTAGGAATAGTAGCACGGTCTTCGTAAAGAGCCTTTACAGCTGCAATTACATAATCCATGTGTTCCTTTGAAAGTTGACTTCTGTTTACTGCGAAACGAACTACATTGGCTACTTCAGCTTGTTGTTCTGGAGTCTTTAGGTCATATTCCATTGAATAATTGCCTAGTTCTGCAGTTCTAATTCCGTAACGTCTAATTAATTCAACAGAGAAACCTTGACCAGCAAAAGTTTCTGGTCCTCTCTTGTTGTCAAAAAATTCGTCCATGTTGATGTAAACGCCGTGACCACCAGCAGGAAGTACAACACCCTTTACTCCAGCCTTGTAGAAGCCTTGTGCAAGGTATTCACATTGTTTAACACGGGCATCAAGATAATCAAACTTAGCTGCTTCATAAAGACCAGCAGCAAGTGCCATAATATCTCTACCACTCATTCCACCGTAGGAGTCGTTGCCGTAAGAAGAAATTTGTTTAACCTTTAATAAAATACCTACATCAGTTTTAACTGAACCGTCTTCGTTAAAGTCAGAGAATTTCTTCCAGAATAAGCCCTTGTCTCTAAAGGCAAGAACGCCACCCATGTTTGCGTGTCCGTCTTTTTTAAGAGAAGCAGTGAAACCGTCGCAATAAGAGAACATTTCCTTTGCGATTTCTGGGATTGATTTGTCAGCGTAGCCATCTTCATTAACTTTTATGAAGTAAGCATTTTCTGCCCATCTTGCAGCATCAAACATATAAGGAATATCATATTTGTGGGCGATTCTTGAACATTCTCTCATGTTAGCCATGGAAACTGGTTGACCACATACTGTGTTGTTAGTAATAGTTGTATAAATTAGAGGAACATTTTCTGGTCCTAATTTTTCAATTAATTCTTCCAACTTTTCTGTGTCCATGTTGCCCTTAAATGGATTCTTTTCATAGTGACCATTTTCAGGAACTTCCCACAAAAGTTCTTTATTGTATAAGTTTCTTGGTATAGAACCCATTTGCTTGATATTTCCTTCAGTTGTGTCAAAGTGTCCATTTGAAGGAATTGTGTAAGTCTTGCCTGGTTCTCTTCCATTTAAAATATTTCTAACAAGTTCAAATAAAACTGATTCTGCTGCACGACCTTGTTGGATGATAAAAGTGTTAGGTCTTTCCATTTGTGCAGATCCACCGTTAAATAGTCCACCTTCATATTCACAAAGGTAAACTTCGTTCATCATTTTTTCAACATCGTCGCAGTCAGTTCTTACAAGGTCAATAATTCTCTTTTGATCGTCGCCTCTTTCGAAGACATCTCTAAAGGTATCTAAGAGAACATAGTAGCCCTTGTTTCTTCCATAAGATTCATCACCCAAAAACATTGCAGACCATTGAACATCTGTCATGGCAGTAGTTCCTGAGTCAGATAACATATCGATAGTTAACATTCCTGCAGGGAAGGCAAATTCATTGTAGTGAGTAGCCTTAAGAGCTCTTTCTCTTTGTTCCACAGTTACATTTGGAATATTCTTTGTAACATAAGTGTAGGAATGTGGTGTAGGTACATCTAATTGATACTTTTTCATAAAAAACCTCCATATAATAAAAAAAGTATAGAGGAACCCCGGTCATCGACAAAAGTCGACTAGCGGACAGTATCCCATAGAGAACCCCGGTTATCAAAATTTTAAATTTTCTTATTGATGAGCGGTCAGAACTCCAAGATAATATGTATTATCTAAGAAATAGTTTACATTACCAATTTATCAAAGTCAATAATAGAAGTTTAGTATTGAATAAATTTTAAGGGAAAAAATCTTTTGCTTTTTAAAAATTTTAGATATAAAAAAATCTCCTCTAAAGGAGATCTTTTCGTCTTTATTTATTTTTCAACGGAAGCTGAGTAATTTTTTTCTATAGAATCGTCAAGCATCTTTGTAAATTCTTCGTCTGTTTGATTTACATTAAGTCCTTCAGTTAAGGCTCTTGAATAAGATGCAACTACGCCCCTATTTTTTCTAAGTTTTTCGTTGGCTTCTTCTCTTGAATAACCGCCAGAAAGGGCAACAACCCTAACAGTTTGGTCAAAGTCATATAGGTCTTCGTAAAGATTTTCTTTTTCTGGAAGAGTCAACTTAAACATAACATAATTTTCTTTGCCAAGTTTTTTTAGTCCTTCAATTAAATATTTTTTTAGGACTTCTTCGATTTCAGCCTTGTCCTTAGCGTGGATATCAACTTCTGGCTCGATAATAGGAACAAATCCTGCTGCAGAAATTTTCTTTGCGTAGTCAAATTGTTGTTCAACAACTTTTTTAATTGATTCTTCATTTAATTCTTTTACAACAGAACGCATCTTTGTGCCAAAAATATTTCTTTCCTTGGCATTTTCAAGAAGTTCGTCAAGGTGTTTGAAAGGCTTCATAAGTTGTGCGCCATCTTTTTCTACATCAAGACCTTCATCAATTTTTAAAATTGGAACTATGCCCTTTTCTTCCCAAAGGTAGTCGCCAGTGTACTTGTCGCCAACTTTTGAATTCATAGTAACCTTAAATAAAATTGCAGCCAAAATTCTGTCTGATGTGAAAGCTTCATTTGTTATAATTCTCTTTCTCATTTCGTGAACGAGCTTAAACATTTCTTCATCGTTAGAATACTTGTCTTCTGTAACCCCATAATTTAAAAGTGCCTTAGGTGTTGAGCCACCTGATTGGTCAAGAGCAGCTATAAAGCCTTTGCCATTTTTCATTCTATCAAATTGTTCTCTATTCATTTTTACCTCCAAAGTCTAGACTTCTAATTACTTCTAATTATATAATAAGTAGACATAGTTGACAAATGACAAATTTTGAGGTGAATATGAATTATTACGCAGTTAGAGTTGGGAGAAATCCCGGCATATATAAAACTTGGGACGAGTGCAAAAAAGAGACCATGGGCTTTAAGGGAGCAAGCTTTAAAAAATTTTCTAGCTTAGAAGATGCCAAGGCCTTTATTAATGAAGTTGAAGAAGAAAAAAGGGAAGATGCAGAAAAGGATGAACTAATAGTTTATGTAGACGGTTCTTATAGAAATTCTGATAAGAGTCATTCCTATGGGGTATATATGTACAATGATGAGGAGGAATATTCCTTTTCCAAAAGATTTTTTAAGGATTCAGACATGAGAAATGTTTCTGGAGAAATAAAGGGCGCCATGAAGGCCATGGAATACGCAGAGTCTATTGGGAAGAGAAAAATTTATCTTCATTACGATTACGAAGGCATAAGGTCATGGGCTCTTGGCTTTTGGAAGACAAATAAAGAGGGAACTATTGCCTATAAAAAGTTTTATGATGACATTAAGGATAGGCTTCAAGTGAAGTTTATAAAGGTAGAGGCCCATACTGGTGTCAAGTACAACGAACTTGTGGACAAGCTTGCAAAGGAGGCAAAATGAGAAAATCTTGGGACGAATATTTTATGGAAATAACTGAAATGGTAGCAACGAGATCTACTTGCGATAGGGCCTTTGTGGGCTGCGTCCTGGTAAATTCTGACAATAGAATTATTTCCACTGGCTACAATGGTTCAGTGACGGGAAACCCTCACTGCGACGAAGTTGGTCATACAATGCGTGACGGTCACTGCATAGCAACTATCCACGCAGAGATGAATGCCCTCTTATACTGTGCAAAGGAAGGGATTTCTGTCAAAGGCGCCAAGGCTTATGTTACACATTTTCCATGTCTTAACTGCACAAAGGCACTTATACAAGCAGGAATCTGTGCAATTTACTACCACGAAGCTTATAGAGTTGACGATTATGCCCTAGAGTTAATCGAAAAAAATAATATTTTATTAAAACAAATTTAGGAGGTTAGAGATGAAGGGATTTATGGAAGAGTTTAAGGATTTTGTTGCTAAGGGAAATGTCATGGATATGGCGGTTGGTGTCATTATAGGTGGTGCCTTTGGCAAAATCGTGTCAAGTCTTGTGGAAAATATTTTGATGCCACTTATTGGAATTTTACTTGGTGGTGTTAATTTTTCTGATTTGAGCGCAACGGTTGGAAATGCCGAAGTTAAATACGGCGTATTTTTGCAAGCTGTTTTTGATTTCTTGATTATCGCACTTGTTATTTTTATTATGATTAAACAAATCTCAAAGGTTACTGACAAATTTAAAAAAGAGGAAGAAGAGGTAGAGCCTACAGAAAAGGTGTGCCCTTTCTGCAAGTCAACTATTGCCATTGATGCTACTAGATGTCCACACTGCACATCTGAACTTGGAAGTATAAAATGAAAGAGTGGGATTTAGTCCTTGAAGGCGGCGGAGCTAAGGGTGCTTACCAAGTAGGTGCCTATTTCGCCCTCATGGAAATGGGATTTAATTTTTCAAAAATCGTTGGAACAAGCATTGGCGCTTTTAACGGAGCTATGTTCTGCCAAGGTGACGCCTATGAGTGTTTTAAAGCTTGGAGGAGTTTAGATTTTTCTTCCTTTGAAAATGAAATGGAAGAAATTGATAATAATGAAGATGATGACTTGTTGGACAAGATAAGTCAATTGTTAAGGGATCGCGATATAAAAATTCCTGAGATAAAAAAATCCCCAGACCCACTATTTAGGTTAGTTGATGAATATATTGATGAAGAAAAAATAAGAAAGTCTGATGTTGATTTTGGCTTGTGTACTGTCAATATTTCTGATTTTAAGGTTGAAAAATTATTTAAAGATGACATTGAAAAGGGACTTTTGAAGGATTATATAATCGCATCTTGTTACTTGCCTGTATTTAAAATGAAGCCCCTTCACGGAAAGTATTTTTTAGATGGTGGATTTGCATCACAATTGCCAGTGGACATGGTTGACCAGACAGGCAGGGACGCTGTAGTTATAAGACTTCACAATACTCCGCCTAAAACTGAAATAAAGGCAAAATATATAATAAAGCCAAATAAAAAACTTGGTTCAAGCATGGATTTTAACAAAGAAAAGGCTGATGAACTCATAAAAACTGGCTACTTTGACGCCTTTAGAGAAGTTAAAGGATTAAGGGGAGAAGATTATTATATACATCCAGTGGAGGAAGAGGAAAGCTTAAAATATATTCCCAGAATTTTAAAAAACAAGTTTGAAAATTCTGGGAATGAACTTGTGAGAAAAGTATTTGAGGAACATGTTCCAAAGCTTGCAGAGGAATTGGACTTGCCAGAAACTTTTAAATATGACGAACTTCTATATAAGCTTCTAGAAGATGAGGCAGAGAGAAAGAAAGTGGATAGATTTAAAATTTATACAGTTGATGAACTAATGAGGGAAATAGAAAATGGATTTTAATGCTGATTTTGACTTGATGAAAATTAAAGCTAAACTTCAGAAGAAAAGTCCTATGCCTGTAGATGTGAAAAATAGATTTGCTGTCATGATTCCTCTAATAAAGAGAAAGGGAGAAATTCACCTCTTGTTTGAGAAGAGAGCCTTAACTCTTAGGAATCAACCAGGAGAAATTTCCTTTCCAGGAGGTCGCATAGAAAAAAATGAGACTCCCTGGGAAGCTGCCCTTAGAGAAACTTGCGAGGAACTCTTAATAGAAGAAAAAGACTTGGAAATCTATGCAGAGGGCGACTTTTTGGTCAATCCCTATGCTGCAATTATCTACACCTTTATTGGGGAAATTAAAAAAGATTTTTTCGAAATCAGTCCCTCAAAGTACGAAGTGGAAAGTATTTTTACAGTGCCCCTAAAGTTTTTTATGGAAACTGAGCCAAAAACCTACACCATAAATTTAAAGGTCAATAGAAGCGAGGACTTCCCCTACCACTTGATCCCCAATGGCGAAAATTATAAGTTCAAAAGGGGAAGGGAAGAAGTTTTATTTTACGATTATAAGGGTCAAATCATCTGGGGCTTTACTGCAAAAATGGCGAGAAGGTTTGTGGAAAGGATAAGCCTTTAGACTTAATAAAATTTTGTACAAATAATGTTCAAAATTTTTATAAAGCAAAACAAAAGGTAAAAAATTCCCGCAAGAAATGAAAAATTTAAGGAATTTTTTATAAAAAAAGAACAAAAAAGTAAAAAAAATTTGTAACACAAATGTAATATTTCTTTTTCAAGCTCTAAATTTCAAGCTTTAGAGCTTTTTTTATTTTTATTAGAAAATATATACAAATAATATAAATTCAGAGATGGCTAAATAATGGGACTTGGGACAAGAATTACAAATTGGTTACAAAAAATTGACAAAGCAAGTTTTTTCTATTATACTTTTAAGAGGTTAGAAGAAGTTACAAAATCGTAACAATATTTACAACTTTGTAACGCTAATGGAGGTAATATAGTTGAATAGAAAAAACATTTTTCGAAATGCGAAATTTATTATGATTTTCCTAGCTCTTGTGTCTGTACTTACAATGGGTTTTAGCACAGCTCTAGGAAATGATGTAGAATTAAATATTAATGGAAAGACAAAGACAGTTTTTACATATGAAAAGACTGTAGGTGACTTCTTAGAAAAGGAAGGCATTGTACTTAAAAATAAGGACCTAGTTAGTCCAAGCCTTGATAAAGAAATTGATAAGGATATGAAGATTGTTATTTCTTCTCCAAAATCTTATCACATTAAAGACGGCAAAAAGACAATAATAGCAGAAGCAAGTGGCTACACAGTTGCCGATGTACTGGACAACCTAGACATTAAGTTAAACAAACTTGACAGAGTTTCTCTTCCTCTTGACGAAATTGCAAAAGAGGGCATGGAAATTAAAATCGATAGAGTTGTAGTTGAAAACCTTGAAAACAAAATAGAAATTCCTTTTGAAACAGAAAGTCGCGAAAACAAAGACATGTTTGAAGGAGAAAAAAAGGTAATCACTAAGGGCGAAGTTGGACAAAAGACTGAAAGCCTAAAGAACACTTATGTAAATGGCGTTCTTGAAACTACTGAAGTTTTAAAAAGTGAAATCACAAAGGATCCAGTTAAGGAAGTTGTAGAAGTTGGAACTAAAAAGGGAACAGTAGCTCCTAATGGAAAAAATGCCAAGAGAGTAATAGTAATGCAAGCTACAGCTTATGATCCAACAGCTGGTTCAAAAACTGCCATGGGAACTCGTGCAAGAGTTGGTGCAGTTGCCGTTGACCCTAAGGTTATTCCACTTGGTTCAAAACTTTATATAGAATCAATGGACGGTTTTGCAAGTTATGGATATGCAACAGCAGAAGATACTGGTGGAGCAATTAAGGGCAACAGAATTGATTTATTTTACAACTCAAATGCTGAGGCAAATAGGTTCGGCAGAAGAAATGTAAAAGTTTATGTATTAGACTAATTAAGGTCCTGGCAACAGGACTTTTTTTATTGGGAAAATTTTTGATTTTAAAAATTTGTGAGACTTTTACTTAGAACTTGTCGAAAATTTTCACCGAAATTAAAAAGCTAAGAAAAAATAAAATTTTAAAAAATAAAGCTTGACCATTTAAAAGAACTTTTATTTACTTTATAATATATATGAGGATGATTTTATGAAATTAATTGAACATGAACTCGTCGATAGATATATTTATTATTTGCAAAGATACATCCCCTATGACAAGCAAAAGGATGCCAGGGATGATTTTTTAGAAATTTTAAAAGATAGACTTCCCGAAATTTATACGGAAGATGACATAAAAAAAGAATTAAATAGAATGGGAAATCCCTACGAATTTGCCAGTGCTTATAGTGAGGGGGGAAACTTTCTTATAAGTGGCAAGAATTATGAAATTTTTGTCGCCTTCTTAAAGATGCTTTCTGTTTCAGCCCTAATTGGAATAATTTTATTTATTTTCAATTACTTCAACAGATTTGTCAGCGCAAATTTATTTGACCTACTAAAGAGTCTAGTCATTAGCATTTTTATCTTGAGCCTACTTCCTTCATGGATTTGTGAAAAAATCAAGACCACAAAAATTTTAAAGGCACTTACAGAGGATTGGGACATAGATAATCTTTACGAGACTAAGGATTTTAAAATTGAAAAGTATGAAATTGCACTACATCTAGTGACTTTTTCAATGTATTTTATGCTTCAGACTTATATAATCACTGCCAGCATAAATATTTCCATTGTCACTTACACCTTTATAATGTTTTTATTTTTTATAAATGTGCTTAGCGACAACTTAAAGCTTTCAGAAAACACAATCGTCTCAAAGATAATGTATCTGGAATACTTTGTAGATATTTTTACAATCATCAGTTTTATTATTATGACTAATCACTTTATCCCAAAGGTATTTATCATAAAGGTAATAATGCTAATGAGCCTAATTAATTTAATTTTAAACACTTACAATATTTCTAAGAGCAAAAATATTTTGTTATCGCGAAAGAAGAGAAAGAAAAATAAGTACAAGAGAAGAAATAAAAAAGACAGAGAAAACTCTTAGAGTCTCCCTGTCTTTTTTTCTTTAAAAAATTCTTAAGCTAGGTTTTCCTTTAAATATTTAATAATATCTAGTGATTCATAAAGAGGCTCTTCGCCAATGAATAGACATGGCACTTGTTTTTTGCCACCCTTTTCTATTAAATACTCTCGAGCTTCTTTGTCCTTGTCGATATTTTTTATTTCTACAGAGTCAATGCCATTATCTGCCATAAAGGATTCAACTTTTTTGCAGAAAGGACAAACTGTTCCTACATAAAGTGTTAATTTTTCCATAATATCCCTCCAAAATAGATTTACCCAATTAATGGCAAAGAAAACAAGGGCAGTATTTAAATAACAGCCATTTTTTGATATAATAACATAGATTCGAGGTGATATTGTGGGATTTTTTGACAGTCTCGATGGCAATGTAGATGAAATTATGGAAAATTTAAACTATTTGAAGAAAAAAATTGTAAGTGAATCACAGGAAATTAAGAAGACGGCAAGGCTAAAGTACGAAATTTTAAATGAAGAGAGAAAATTATCTGAACTCTTTGAGGCCCTTGGTCGCCATGAATATAGCCTTTTAAAGGGTCTTCAGTCAGAGCTTGATGTTGACGAGACCTTGAGAGAAATTGAAAGGCACAGTGCAAGGATCTCTTCCCTAAAAATGGGTCTTGATGTAAGGGACAGTTCAGGGCTTATTTTTACAAGTGATTCTGAAAGTAAGCTAGATAAAAATTTAGGCGAAGATGACTTTTCTGGACTTTATATTGAAAAAGACCTTGGAAAAGAAAATAATTCAAGAAATGATGAAGGATCCATAATTTTTATAGAAGAAGATGAAGATGAAAGTAGATAAAAATTTTATTGATATAGATGGAATTAAAACTGCATATATTAAGAGAGAGGGCGGCGACAAAGTGGCTGTAATTCTCCATGGATGGGGTGCATATATTGAATCAATTATGCCGATTTTTAATGCCATTCCAGAATCTTACACAGTCTATGCCTACGATGCGCCAGGCTTTGGCGATTCTGATAACCCAAAAGAAGTCATGGGGACCTACGATTATTATGAATTTCTCTTAAAATTTTTGGAGATCTTTAATATAAAGAAGGCGACCTTTATCGGTCACTCCTTTGGTGGCAAGACATTAACCATTCTAGGGGCAAGAAATAAGGACTTAATAGACAAGCTTGTAATAATTGATGCATCAGGAGTTCTTCCTAAGAGAAAGCTTTCTTATTACACTAAGGTCTACTCCTTTAAGGCGGCAAAAAAATTATATATGCTGACTCATGGTAACAATGAAGAAGCCATGGAAAAGTTTTATAAAAATCGCGGCTCTGACGACTATCAAGCAGCAGATGGAATTATGCGCAAGTGCTTCGTAAAAGTTGTAAACGAATCTACAAGAGAAGAGTTTAAAAACATTGAGGCAGAGACCCTTCTCATTTGGGGAGATAGGGACGAGGCAACGCCCCTTTACATGGGTAAGATTTTTGAAGAAGAGATAAAAAATTCTGGACTTGTGGTCTTAGAAGATGCAGGCCACTATTCTTACCTAGACAAGTTTTCGCAATTTAGCGCAGTTATTAATTCATTTTTAGATTAGGAGATTTACATGGAATATTTTTTGGCGAGATTACCAATTTACTTAATAGATTTTGTAGTTATTTGCCTGGCACTATATTATTCCCTAATTAGGAGCAATTTTCCAATTCACATGCTTCAATTAGAGGGCTACGACAATGATGAATACAAAACATTTTTAAAAAACAACATGGAAAAGATGAATAAGCTTGTTTATAAGCCTGAAAAAAATCAAAAGACTCCCATAGTTTGGACTGATAGGGCAAAGAGACTTTTAAAGAAGCACAAGCTTGTAAATGACATTACTTTTGTTCTTATAATAATTATTTCACTTGTACTATTTGATTTAACAAAGTCCTATGTCATTTCAGGTCTTGTGACAATAGTCCTTTCCTTTTTGACATATTTTTACCAGTACAGACTTTTGATTTTGTCTAACAAGTGGGCAAAGCCTACTGAAGATAAAATAAATATGGGATTTTACACTTCTGCCCAAGAAAAAATAAAAAAATTCAAAAAAGATAATGGCTTAAAGGTCCTTGGCATAACAGGTTCCTTTGGCAAGACTTCTGTAAAATTTATATCCGACACAATTTTATCTGAGGGACTAAGGGTTAAAAATACGCCATCTTCCTTTAACACACCTATGGGACTTTCAAAAATTATAAATAACGAGCTTGAAAGTGACAGGGAAGTTTTTATTGCAGAGCTTGGCGCCAAAGTGCCAGGAGAAATTCACGAAGTTGCACAGCTTGTCCAACCCGACATTGGAATAATTACAGCTATTGGACCAACTCACATGCACCTCTTTAAGACTATCGAAAACATTCAAAAGACTAAGTACGAGTTAATCGAGGACCTGCCTGAAGATGGAATTGCAATTTTTAACTACGACAACGACTATGTAAAACCCCTTGCAGACAAGACTAAAAAGAAGACTTATAGGTACGGCACAAAGGATTTTGACAAGCTAGATGTCTATGCTGATGAAATAAAAGTAAATGAAAGTGGATCAGAATTTATGCTTCACATAAAGGGAGCCGGCGAAATTAAATGCGAAACTAGGCTTCTTGGTCTTCACAATATTTCAAACCTACTTGCGGCGGCAACTGCGGCCCATGTCCTTGGTCTTAGCCTAGAAGAAATTCAAAGGGGAATTAAAAAAGTTGAGCCAGTGGAACACAGACTTTCACTTATTCCATCAACTAATGGCACAATTATTATTGACGATGCCTTTAATTCCAATCCTGTAGGCTTTAGGGCAGCTCTTGATGTCCTTAAGGAATTTAAGGACCACAGAAAGATTATAATTACGCCGGGCATGGTTGAACTTGGCGACATGGAAGAAGAAGAAAATAGAAAAATAGGCGAAGTCATGGCAGATGTCATAGATTTTCCAATTTTAGTTGGGAAAAATAGAACTATGCCAATTTACCAGGGCTTAAAAAATAAAAATTTTAATGAAGATAATATTTATAGAGTGTCTTCACTAGCAGAAGCTACTGAAGTACTTGCAAAGATTTCCTTGCCGGGAGATGTCGTTCTCTTTGAAAATGACCTACCTGACAACTACAATGAGGAGTGAAAAAATGGAAAATATAGGAGTAATCTTCGGAGGAAGATCCGTTGAACACGAAGTTTCTGTTATAACAGGAATGCAAATTATTGAAAATATGGATAAGACTAAGTACAATCCTATTCCAATCTACATTACAAAGAGCGGCAAATTTCTCTCTGGCGAAAGTTTAAAAAACTTTAAGGCCTACAAGAACCAAGACTTTCATGATGGAGTTGAAGTTTTCTTTAAACCAATTTATGGCGACAGAAACCTTTACTGCGTGAAACACAATGACAAGAAATTATTTAAGGCAGAATATGATTCTGTTGAAGTCTACCAAAAAATTGACGCAATATTTTTTGCCCTTCACGGAACTTTTGGCGAAGATGGATGTACTCAAGGGCTTTTTGAACTTATGGGAATGCCTTACACTGGCTGTGGCGTAATGTCTGCTGCTGTGGGCATGGACAAGGTTGTAATGAGAAAAGTTTTTGAATCAGAAAATATTCCCATGACGAAATACAAGTATTTTTACAAAGATGAGCTCAAAAATTTACAAAATATTGTTGAAAAGTGCAAGGATTTGAAATATCCTCTATTTGTAAAGCCAGCAAATTTAGGTTCCTCTATTGGAATTTCAAGAGTGGAAAATGCTCTTGACCTTTCAAAGGCCCTTGAAGTTGCTGCCCATTACGACAGAAAAATAATCGTGGAAGAAGCAGTGGTAAACCCAAGAGAAATAAATGTGGCAGTCCTAGGCTATGAAGATGACCTAAAAGTTTCTGCAGCAGAAGAACCTCTTGGCTTTAAAGATCTTTTGAAGTACGAAGACAAGTATGTTTCTGGCTCAAAGGGAGCAAAGTCTTCACAAAAACACCAAAACAAAAAGCTTCCAGCTGACCTCACACCAGAACTTGAAAAAGAAATTAAGGACCTTGCTAAGAAAAGTTTTAGGGCAATTGATGGAGCAGGCGTTGCAAGAATTGACTTTTTAGTTGATGGCCATGTGGCTTATGTAAATGAAATCAACACCCTTCCAGGTTCCATTGCCTTTTACCTCTATGAAGTAGAGGGCTTAAAGATTAAGGATTTAATCACAAGATTAATTGAACTTGGTCATGAGAGATACAGCGAAAGGGCAGAAAACAGCTATTCCATCGATTCAAACTTATTTAATATGACAAGTTATGGAGCAAAGATTTAATGATTAAAGAAAAGATTTTAGAAATTATCGAAAAGACAACACCAAGGTCAAAAGAGGAACTCCTTAAATTATTTAAAATTAAAAATAAAGAGAAGAAGCAGTTTTTGAAAATAATTGAAGAACTAGAAAATGAGGGACTTATTTTTGAAGACAGCAGAAAAAAATATAGATTTGTGGACAATGACAAATTCTTTTATGGGAAACTTCAAACAAATGCCAAGGGTTTTGGATTTTTGATTACTGAAAATCTTGACGAAGACATTTATATATCAAAAAACAATTTAAACTTCGCACTAAATGGCGACGAAGTCATTGTGAGAAGGTATAAGGATTCCTTTGGCGACAAGCCAGAGGGAAAGGTCCTTGCCATAGTAAAGAGGGTGAACACAAAATTTGTGGGCATCTTTCAAGACAAGAGAGACTTCGGTTTTGTAATCACTGACGAGAGCAAAATGGCAATGGACATCTACATTCCAAAGAAAAAAATTAATGGAGCAAGAAATGGTCAAAAGGTAGTTGTAAAAATCGAGAAGTGGCCAGAGGCAAATAAAAAGCCAGAAGGACGGGTTCTAGAAATTTTAGGCTATCCAGAAGACCCCCATGTAGACATAATGTCTGTGGCAGCAGGTCTTGACCTGCCCATGGAATTTAACAGGGCAGCCCTAGCTGAGGCAAAGAGCCTGCCACAAGAGGTTTCTGCTGATGATATAAAGGGAAGGCGGGACTTTAGAGACCTTTTAACCTTTACAATTGACGGGGCAGATTCAAAGGACTTTGACGATGCCATCTCTCTTGAAATTTCTAAGAAGGGCAATTACCTTTTAGGCGTTCACATTGCTGATGTGGCACACTATGTAGAAGAGTTTGGCGCCCTTGACGAAGAGGCTTTCAAGAGGGGCAACTCAGTTTATTTGCTAAACAAGGTAATACCCATGCTACCTCTTGAACTTTCCAATGGCATATGCTCCCTTAATGAGGGCGTAGATAGGCTCACCCTATCAGTTATGGCAGAGATAAATAAAGAGGGCGATGTTGTAAAATATGACATCTGTGAATCTGTTATAAATTCTAATAGAAGGCTGGTCTACGAAAATGTGTCTGACTACTTGGAAAAGGGAGTCCTTCACGAATCTATAAAGGGACTGGAAGAAACACTGGACAAGATGTATGAGCTCTCAAAAATTTTGCAAAAGAAGAGAGAAGAGGGCGGCGCCATTGACTTTGACATACCAGAAGTTGTAATTGAAGTTGACGATAGAGGTTGGCCACAAAATATTCACAAGAGAGACAGAAGGTCAGCCAACAAACTTATCGAAGACTTTATGCTTACAGCCAATGTCTGCGTGGCAAGGGAATATTTTTTCAAACACATTCCTTTCTTATATAGAATTCACGAAAGACCTAAAGAAGAAAAAATTTCTGAACTAAATACCTACCTAAGACCTCTTGGTTACATGATTAACTTTGACGAAAAAGTTCAGCCAAAAGATGTGCAAAAGGTTCTTGAAAAGGCAAAGGGCTCTAAGGAAGAGATGTTTATCTCTACTATGACCCTTCGCTCCATGACAAAGGCAAGGTATTCTGAAATAAATGACATTCACTTTGGCCTAGCCTTTGATTATTATTCACACTTCACATCTCCCATAAGAAGATATGCAGATTTGACAATTCACAGAATTATAAAGAAATACCTAAAGGGCAAACTCTCTGGAGGAGAAATTAAAAATTTAAAGGTCATCTTGCCAGAGATAGCAGAGCAAGTTTCCAGGACAGAAAAAATTGCTCAGGACGCAGAAAGACAAGTCCAAGACATAAAAATGGCAGAGTACATGTCAGAGCGCCTTGGAGAAAGATACACTGGCAGGGTCTCTAGCATTACAAGCTTTGGAATTTTTGTGGAACTAGACAATTTAGTAGAAGGGCTTGTAAGCTACAGGTCCATGGAGGGCTACTACGAATTTGATGTGGACCACTACAAGGCTGTAGACTATGAGACAAAAAATGAGTTCCACATAGGCGACCAAGTAGAGATCCAAGTTGTAAGTGTGGACTTAAATATGGGAAATATTGATTTTAAATTAGTAGGTGATGAAGATGAGTAAAGAAAAAGACAATGCAATAGCTAATAACAAAAAGGCAAGCCATCTTTATTTTATCGAGGACACTTATGAAGCTGGCATAGAACTTTTTGGCACAGAAGTTAAATCAATTAGAGCAGGGCAGGTAAACATAAGAGATTCCTACTGCGACATAAATAAGGGCGAGATCTTCGTCTACGGCATGCACATCTCTCCCTATGAGCAGGGAAATATACACAATGTTGATCCCATGAGGAAGAGAAAACTTTTGATGCACAAAAATGAAATTCTCCGCTTGGAAAAAGTTAAGACCCAAGATGGCTACACAATTATTCCCTTAAAGGTTTACCTAACTCGTGGAAAGGTAAAGGTCCTAATTGCCAAGGCGAGGGGTAAAAAACTTTGGGACAAGAGGGAGACAATGAAGAAAAAAGAAGTGGACAAGAGACTTCGCCAGGCTACAATGTATTAAAAATTAAAAATAAAATTTATTAATTAACGCTCAGTCATGGGCGTTTTTATTTTGTATTTAAAATAAAAGGAATTTTATTGACATAGCAAAAGAATGATGATAAAATTCTATTTAGACAACAATCTAAATAGAAAGGGGTTTTAATTGTGAAAAAATTCTTAAAATTATTTTTGCTAGGAATGATATGTTTTGTATTGTCACAGCTATGCCTTCGATTACCTCTTTTGAAATTATTAAACAACAACTTATGGCTCAACAACTTTCAGAGTCTTTATCCATTATTATATGGATTTTTAATCACCCTGAGTGCGGGACTTTTTGAAGAGGGTGGAAGATTTATTTTTAAGGATAAGTTTTTAAAAGAAAGTAATAGCAAGTCAGATGCAATTATTTTTGGGTTAGGTCATGGACTTATAGAAGTAATATTTGTTCTTATTGTGAGTTTTAGCAGTCTAAACCTAATGACTAGGTCTGATATTTTTTTAGGATTATATGAAAGATTGTTAGCGGTGATTTTTCATATTGGTATGACTTTATTAATATGGCTTGGATTTAATAGAATGGAAAAATACAGATATTTAATTCTAGCGATTTTTTTACATGGTTTTTTTGATTATTTTATAATTTTAAAGAATATTTTTGGATTTAGTAATTTGATTTTGTACGGAAGTTGGACTTTGCTTTGTATATTTATCTTAATTTTCATTTTTAAAATTAATTTAGGAGGGAATAGAAATGAAAAAATTTAAAATTTTAACTTTAACAGCTATTGTATTACTTTTGGTTGCCTGCGGTTCTAAGACTAAAAAAATGTCAGATGAGGATTTTAATAAGTATCAAAAAAAATCTCAAGCTGCCATAAGTTTAGTCAATGAGAGAAAAACAGATGAATTTATTGATTTAACAGAAAAATCACTAGGATTTAAAAAAGAAATTTTGGAAGAAGCCTATAAAAATCTTGATGAAAATGGGAAATTTGTAGAATTCGGTGACGCTAAGGGAATCTATGAAGAGGATAAAAATTCAGGCTCAACTTATTCGACTATTTTACAAAAGGTCAAGTATGAAAAGAAGGATGTTCTTTTTAGGGTAAGTTTTAATAAGGATGATAAAATAGTTGGAATTTTTTTCAAGTAAATTGAATAAAATTATTAATTAACGCTCAGTCATGGGCGTTTTTTTAAATTTAAAGTATAGGGAAATTTTGATATAATAGCATCAGGTGATATTATGTCTTTTATTGAAGTTAAAAATCTTTCCAAGGTCTACAATATTGGCGAGAGATCTGTAATGGCTAATGATAAATTAAATTTTGAAATAGAAAAAAATGAATTTGCAATAATTCTCGGCGCATCTGGTGCTGGAAAGTCAACTTTTTTAAATATTCTTGGCGGCATGGACACTGCTTCTGGTGGCGAACTCTTTGTTGATGGCAAAAACATTGTCTCCTTTAATGAGAGGGAGCTAACAGATTACAGAAGGTATGACATGGGCTTTGTATTTCAATTTTACAATCTCATTCCAAACTTGACAGCTCTTGAAAATGTTGAGCTTGCCACACAAATTGTAAAGAAGGCAAAGGATCCAGTGGAAGTTTTAAAATCTGTGGGACTTGGCGAGAGAATGGACAACTTCCCATCACAATTATCTGGTGGTGAACAGCAGAGGGTATCCATTGCTCGTGCAATTGCAAAAAATCCAAAACTTCTCTTGTGCGACGAGCCAACGGGAGCTCTTGACTATAACACAGGCAAGCAAATTTTAAAGCTCTTGCAAGATTTAACTAGGACAACAGACACTACAGTGGTTTTAATTACTCACAATTCGGCAATAAAAAATTCTGCAGACAGATTAATTGAAATTTCTGATGCAAGGGTAAAAGATGTTTTTATCAACAAAAATCCAAGGGATATTATGGAAATAGAATGGTAGGTGCAGGGTGAAAGCTTGCGATAAAGATAATTTTAGAGAGATAAAAAATTCTCTTCCGAGATTTATATCTATTTTAATAATTGTCTTTCTAGGTGTTTTTGTATTAATTGGCTTGCTCTCTACGGGGCAAGTTATGCGAAACACCATTGATAATAAAATAAAAAAACTTAATCAAGAGGACCTAAAAATTTCTGTGCCTATTGGTCTGGAAGATAAAGACAAGGCTATTATCGAGGACCAAGAGGACATCTCTGAGCTTGAATACGGCTATGACAAGGATGCCTTCTTAGTGGGAGATTCTATTGTCATAAAGCTTCTTAATATGCCCTATGAAATTTCTAAGCCCGAAATTGTTGAGGGAAGAAGTATAAAGAGCCCTGATGAAATTGTCCTGGACTCCAGAATGAAAAATGATGGCAAAAAAATTGGCGACATCATTTCCTTTAAGGAGGACAATGACGACGATGATGACAATGACTTAAAGAGGCTTTCCTACAAGGTTGTTGGCTTTGCAAATTCTCTGGACTTCATTCAAGACAAGAACGGAACTTATTCTGAAAGGGGTTATGGAAAAATTTCTTATTTCGCCTACATTGACGATGGAAACTTTTCTGGCGAGCCAACTCTTGCCAAGCTAAAATTTTTGGGCACAGAGGGTCTTGTGACTTCTGACAAGGAATATGTGGACTACATGGACAAGAAGACTCGCGCCCTAAAGATCGATTTAAAAAATAGACCTAAGGAGAGACTTTTATCCATGCAAGATGAAATTTCTGACAAGATAGTAGATGCAGAGGACAAGATTACTGATGCTGAGGACAAGCTCACTGACGCAAAGGATAAACTTGTCAAGGGTCGTAAGGACTTAAACAAGGGCAAGAAGGACTATCAAGAGGGTCTAGACAAGTACAACAAGGAAAAAAGTGATGCAGAGTCTGAAATTTCAAAAAATAGAGACAAGCTTTACAAGGCATCTGTGGAAATTGACGACGGCGAGAGAAAGCTAATTGACGGCTACGAAAAGTTAAGGGATGGCAAGAAAAAGCTTGATGATGCAAAAGTTGAATTGGATTCTGGAAGGGAACAACTGGCTGAAGGCAAGGAAAAGTACCAAAAGGGACTAGGTCAGGCTGAAGCATCAGAAAAGGCCCTAAAAGAGGGGGAAGACAAGCTCCTTGAAGGCAGAAAAAAATTAGACGATGGTTGGCAAAAGATTGAAGATTCTAAGGTCAAGCTTGCTGAAGGAATGAAAAAATATGAGGAAGGCGAAAGGGAATATGACAGCGGCAAAAAGCAGCTTGAAGCAGGTAAGCAAGAGCTAGTAAGTAAAATGGGTGCCACTTCCTATGAAGATGCAGTTGAAAAAATTTATGCCCTGGATAAAATTTTGGACAGTGCTAGTGAAATTTTAAATAAACTTCCTACTATTGAAAGTGAAATTGCAAGTACAAAGGCACAGATAGACCAAGTTGATGGTGGACTTGGGCAAGTTGAGGCTGAAATTGCAAGTACAAATGCGGCTCTCAATGATCCAAATTTATCAGATGAGGACAGAATAAAACTTGAGGCTAAACTTCACGGCCTAGAGGCACAAAGGGCAGAACTTCAAAAAAATAAGGAAGCCCTAAATAAAAAGTTAGAGTTTTTAAATAATTCCAAGGCTGAAATTGACAAGGCTCTTGAGGAAATAAATAAGGAAGTGCCAGGTGGAATAACAGGAAGCTTAGATGACTTAAAAGCCAAGGTAAAAGAAGGCAAGGCTGGCATTGAAAAAATAAATGAAAGCGAGAAAAAACTTGTAGGGGCAAGGGCGACTCTTGATGCAAGTAAGAAACAACTTAAAGAGGGAAAAAGGCAGCTTGAAGAGGGAATTGCTGAAGCCGAAAAGGGCGAAGAGGAATACGCAAAAAATAAGGATGAAATAGAAAAGAATAAGAGGAAACTTGCTGACGCAAAAGAAGAACTTAATAAGGCTAAGAAAAAACTTGACGAGTCTCAAGAAAAGCTTGACAAGGGAAGTGCCGACTACGAAAGTGGCAAGAAGGAGTACGAGGAAAAGTACGACGAATATGTTGAGGGCAGAGAGAAACTATCAAGAGCCAAGGAAAAATATTTGTCTGGCACTGATGAACTCCAAAGAGGAGAAGAAAGGCTTGATAAGGAGCTAAAGACTGGCAAGGACAAGTTAGAGGATGCCAAGGGCAAGCTCTACAAGGGAGAGTTGGACCTTAAAAAGGGCGAAAGAGAATTCAACGACAAGTCCAAGGAGGCTGAAGAAAAAATTTCTGACGCAAGAGAAAAAATTGCCGACGGAAGAAAGTATCTTAGCCTAATAAAACAACCTCGCTACAAGATCACGCCTAGACACCTTTCAGGCGACATCAACACCTACTTGGACTATGCAAAGAGAGTGGACGGTCTATCCTTTATCTTTCCAATATTTTTCTTTGCCATAGCACTTTTAGTTTGCTTCACGACAATGACAAGAATGGTAGACGAAAATAGAGTGGTCATTGGAACCTACAAGGCTCTGGGCTATACCAATAGAGAAATTGGAAGAAAATTTTTCCTATATGGATCCCTGGCATCAATAATTGGTGGAAGTCTTGGCGCCATAACTGGGTCTTATCTATTGACCTACATCATAGGCAATGCCTACTCAACAAAGACGATTTTCCAGGACCACTTGATTATAAATGCCTTTCCACTTAGGATAATTTTTGCCATAGCCATTGGATTTATATTTACAACAGTGGCGGCAATAATTACTGTCAACAAAAACCTAAAGGAAAAGACAGCCTATCTTCTTCGTGGAAAAGCACCATCCAAGGGCAACAGAATAATGCTGGAAAAAATCCCTTTTATCTGGAACAGGATGAGCTTTTTGTCCAAGGTAACGGCGAGAAATTTATTCTTGTCAAAGAAGAGAATGTTCATGACAGTAGTTGGCGTCATGGGCTGCGCGGCGCTACTTGTTTTGGGATTTGGAATATCAGAATCCGTTAAAGATGTGGAGACCTTGCAGTTTAAGGAAATTTTAAAATACGACCTTTCAGTATTATACGACAGCAAGTTTGACGAAGATGCCTATGGAGACTATAGAAGGGAAATTGACGGTAAAAATTTAGAGTACACAAAGACCTATGAAGAATTATTCACAGTAGACTACGATGAGATCGACCAAGTTGTAAATGTAATTGTGCCAGAGGACAGGGAAGAATTTAAAAACTATGTGGCTCTTAGGGACAAGGACGGGGGCGAAGAACTTGAGCTTTCCAAGAGAGGGGTAATAATAACAGGAAAACTTTCCAAACTTAAAAAATTAAAGGTTGGAGACCCACTTGAAATTCGCGATGTCTATGGCAACGAATTTGAAGTTGAAGTAGCTGGCATAACAGAATTTTACATCGGCCACAATATCTACATGGATAAAGACTACTTTGAAAAAGTGACGGGCTCAGACTTTGTGGCAAACACAGACCTAATAAAGGCACATCAAAACTTTGACAAGGATGAGTTTACAAAGACTACAATTGAAAATAAGGCAGTCTTTAACATTACCAACATCGACGACCTAAAGGATGTCTTGAATAAATTCTTATTCTCAATAACAAAGGTTGAAATAATAATTTTAATGGTGACGACAATATTAGAAGTTGTAGTCCTCTACAACCTTACAAATATAAACATCGAAGAGAGAATAAGAGAAGTCTCAACCATAAAAGTTTTGGGCTTTTATCCAAAGGAGACCACATCTTACATCTATAAGGAAACTTACATCCTTGCCCTTATTGGAATATTAATAGGACTGGTAGTTGGAAAAATTTTGCACTACTCAGTATTACAAATAGTTGTGCCCTTTATGGCAATGTTGCCAGAAGACTTGACGGCAAGACCTTTTATACTGGCAGGCATAATCACAGCCTTTATAAACACACTAATAATGATAATATTCCACTTTAGGATAAAGAAGATAAACGCCCTAGACGCACTAAAATCAAATGAATAAAATTTGACCGAAGGATAAAATCTTCGGTCTTTTTTTAACTTCAATTATAAAAGGACCTGATAAAAATTAAAGATAAAAGAAAATTTTAGCCTTTAAATTATAGTAAATTAAAAAATAAAGAGGGCACTTTACCTTACAAGTGTATATACACTTGGCTTGTCTCATCATCTTCTTTGTAATATAATTTTATTTAAAATTTATTAGGAGATTGGATAAAATTGCAAAATTTAGAAAAGTTAAACTTTGATGAAAAAGTGAAAATCTTAAAAAAATTAAAGGAAGAAAAGGATGCAGTTATTCTTGCTCATTATTATGTAAATGAGGATATACAAGCTATAGCTGATTACATAGGAGATTCTTTTTTCCTAGCTCAAAAGGCAACTGAGTTAAAGGAAAAGACAATAGTCATGGCTGGGGTTTACTTCATGGGCGAAAGTGTAAAAATTTTAAATCCAAGCAAAAATGTATTGATGCCAGATCTTGGAGCAGATTGTCCTATGGCACACATGGTAAGTGTAGAAAAAATTAAAGAGATGAGAGCAAAGTATGATGATTTAGCAGTTGTAACCTATATAAACTCCACTGCTGAAATTAAAGCTTATTCAGATATTTGTGTAACATCTTCAAATGCTGCAAAAATTGTAAATAAAATAAAGGAAAAAAATATATTTTTTGTTCCAGATAAAAATCTTGGCGACTACATAAAAAAATCATTGCCTGATAAAAATGTTATTTTAAATGATGGTTACTGCCCAGTTCACGATGAAATTGACCTTGATGATGTGAGATCTTTTAAGGGCAAGGTTAAAATTTTAGCTCATCCTGAATGCAGAAAAGAAGTCTTAGACTTAGCAGATTTTATAGGTTCTACAAAGGCCATTATTAATGAAGCTGGAAAATATGATGATGTACTAGTTGTTACAGAGGAAGGAATTTTTACTGAGCTAAAGAAAAAATATCCAAATATTAATTTTAGAAAATTGAGAAAAAGTCCAATTTGTAATGACATGAAAAAATTAAATATTGATAAAGTCATTAGGGTAATTGAAAACAATGAAAATCAAGTTGAGGTAGATAAAGAAATTAGAGAGAAAGCTTTAATTCCTCTAAAGAGAATGTTGGAGCTAGGTGCTTAAGATGAAAAAATATGATATTTTAATAATTGGCTCTGGACTAGCAGGAGTTAGCACAGCCTTAGAGTTAAGTAAAAATTATAAAATTGCCCTAGTAACTAAGAAAAAGTTAGAAGATTCAAATTCATATCTGGCTCAAGGTGGCATAAATGTCCTAAAGGATAAGTCTGACAGAAGAACTTTTATTGAAGACACATTAAAAGCAGGTCACTACAAAAATAATTTGCAAGCTGTGGAAAAAATGGTAGATATGTCCCAAGCTGCAATAAATTTTTTACTTGACCTTGGAGTTGAATTTACAAAGAAGAATGGAGACTTTGATTATGCAAGAGAAGGCGGCCATTCTATAGCCAGAGGTCTTCACATAGATGATGAAATTGGCAAGGGGATTTTAGATGTCCTTTATAAAAGGCTTAGGGAAAGAGCTAATATAGAAATATTTGAAGACACTCCTATTGTTGATTTAATTGTAAATAAGGGCAAGTGTTATGGCGCAAGGTCTTTAGATAAAATTTTTATTTCTACAAATGTTGTTCTTGCAACTGGTGGACTAGGTGGACTTTTTGATAGGAGCACAAATTTCCCTCATATATGTGGCGATGGATATGCCATGGCTATAAAAAATGGTGTCAAGTTAAAGGATATTTCCTACATTCAGTTTCATCCAACTTCCCTATATGAAGAAGGGGCAGAGAGACAATTTTTGATTTCTGAATCTGCAAGAGGTGAGGGCGCTCTCTTATTAAACCACAAAAAGGAGAGATTCACCGACGAAATGAAGCCTAGAGATATTGTGGCAAAGGCAATATTAAGGGAAATGAAAAAAGAAAAGGTAGACTTTGAATACTTGTCCATGAAACCACTAGGTGAAGACAAAATTCCAAAGAGATTTCCAATGATATTTAAGGAATTAAAAGATAGGCAAATAGATGCAAGATATGAAAATATTCCCGTTGTTCCATGTCAACACTACACTATGGGCGGCATAGAATGTGATATTAAGGGAAGGACTAATATAGAGGGACTCTTCGCAGTTGGAGAAGCAGGAAATGTTGGTATTCATGGCTCCAATAGACTTGCCTGCAACTCACTTTTAGAGTGTGTAGTTTTTGGAAGACTTTTGGCAGATTACTTAAATGAAAATAAACTTGAAGATAGAAAAATAGATTTTCAAATTAATGCTGGAAAGATTGATAAAGAAAAAGATCGTGTTATTATTTTTGAAAGGATAAGAGAAGATGAGAGAGCTAAAGCCAATAGTAATTGATAAGTATATTATTTCTGCTCTAAGAGAAGACATGACTAGTGGCGACATCACTACAGATGCAATTTTAAAAGATGAAAAGGGAGAAGTAAGTTTAATATCAAAGGATAGGGGAATTATTGCAGGTCTTGATGTATTTAAGCGAGTCTTTGAAATATTAGATGAAGATGCAACTTTTGAATTTAATTTTTCTGATGGCGATGAGGTAAATAATTCTGACTTAGTGGGGACAATAAGGGCAAAAGCCAGGGTAATCTTAGAAGGCGAAAGGACTGCCCTAAATTATTTGCAAAGGATGAGCGGTATTGCCACTTATACTAAAAAAATGGTAGCTTCCCTTAATAGTGACTCTGTAAAAATTTTAGACACTAGAAAGACTACACCAGGCATGAGAATTTTTGAAAAATATGCAGTAACTCTTGGCGGCGCCTACAATCACAGATATAATTTATCTGACGGAATTATGATAAAGGACAATCACATAGATGCTGCTGGTGGAATAAAAAATGCCATAGAAAAAGTAAGAAGCCTAAATCCCTTTGTCAAAAAAATTGAAGTTGAAGTAGAAAATTTAGATGAAGTGAAAGAAGCATTAGAAGCTAAAGCTGATATAATTATGTTAGACAACATGAATATAGAAGAAATAAAAGAAGCCGCTAAGCTTATTGATAAGAGGGCAATAATCGAGTGCTCAGGAAATATTAGCCTTGAAAATATTAATGACTATAAAGATTTAGCCATTGATTATATTTCATCTGGTGCCATAACTTATCAGGCAGGAGTCCTGGATTTATCCATGAAAAATTTAAAAATCTATTGAGGAAGATATGAAGGAACCAAAAACACGAAGAGATGATCTATTAAAATTTTTATATGACAATCAAAAGCCAATATCAGGAGAAAAGTTGGCAGAAAAATTTGATGTAACTAGGCAAGTAATAGTGCAAGATATAGCCATACTTCGAGCTAGTGGAAGGGATATTGTTTCAACTAATAGGGGTTACTATTTAAACGAAGAGAGAACTCAAAAAGTTTTCAAAGTTAAACACAGCGATAAAGATATAAATAAAGAATTAAATGCCATTGTAGACCTTGGCGGAAGAGTGAAAGATGTAATAGTTCACCACAAGGTTTATGGAGAAATAAAAAAGGATTTAAACTGCTCCTCTAGGCGAGATGTAAAAATATTTTTAGAAAAAATGAAGGAAGAAAAGTCAAAGCCCTTAGATGTACTTACTGGTGGAGTTCACTTCCACACAGTTGTTAGTGAAAATGAAGAAGTTATTGAAGAAATTGAACTTGTCTTAAAGGAACTTGGATTTTTAATAGAGGAATAAAAATATGCTTTTCTTTAAGTAAAGGCAATATAAAAAATTTAAAAGCTAAACTTATTAAGAAAGCGCAAGATATATGTCTTGTGCTTTTTGTTGTACGCTTTAGCATGAATAAACCACCAG
>NZ_KV804699.1:0-450 GCF_001811425.1 Peptoniphilus sp. HMSC062D09
TAAAACCAATACTAAAAGCCTTAGACAAAGCAATAGAAGTAACAAATATAAATAAAGAAGAAAGAGTCTTTCATTCAGACCAAGGCTGGGCTTATCAAGTAAAACAATACACATCAAAACTTGAAGCCAAAGGAATAACCCAATCAATGTCAAGAAAAGGCAATTGTCTAGATAACTCCCCAATGGAAAACTTCTTTGGAATACTAAAACAAGAAATATACTATGGCAAAAAATTCTATTCATATGAAGAATTAAAAGAAACAATAGAAGAATATATGGAATATTACAATAAAGATAGAATAAAAGAAAAATTAGGATATTTAAGTCCAGTGGAATATAGAGAAAAGAATGCAGCATAAAAATTCCACCCCTAGGGGTGGAAAGTAATAAAATAATACCAGAACTAGTAAACTACCAGTCCTGGTATTAGGTCCAACTTTATGGGGTCAC
>NZ_KV804700.1:0-318 GCF_001811425.1 Peptoniphilus sp. HMSC062D09
TTGTACGCTTTAGCATGAATAAACCACCAGCTATGCTGGTGGTAGGAATACTAGCTTTAGCTTCAAGCAAAAAACCTCCCGTGATAAACTATGTATGTTACTGGCAGTAGCATAAATAGAAAAGGGAGGTATCCTAAAATGGATAAAAACAGTTTATCACATACATCATGGAATTGTAAGTATCACATAGTATTTGCTCCGAAATACAGGAGACAAGTAATATATGGAAGATTAAAACAAGATATAGGAAAAATATTAAGAGATTTATGTGATAGAAAAGGAATAAATATAATAGAAGCAGAATGTTGTCCAGATCAT